>NZ_CADFEH010000007.1:0-238948 GCF_902833155.1 Burkholderia sp. BCC1047
CTCAATATAGCCACGTCGATCACTCCGTTCCCCTGCCCGTTGCCGAGCAGGTCAGTGTTCTACGTGGGTCAATATTCGATGCAAATTACTGCGTAGGGTGGGTCAGGATTCCGTGCAAATCAACAATACAGTCCATTGCCGTCGGTAAGTTTGGTAGGCTTGTTGCCTGCCTTCGCTTGTCGGATCTTGATGTCGGTAAGTGGCACGGTGAAAAAGGGGGTATCGTCTCTGGAAGCTCGAAATGATACCCCCTTTTATACCCCCTTTTTTCTCGGCTGGACACGATTTTCGGCGAACGCGAGCGAACAGTGGAAGGGCGTAGAATGCCCAACTAGTAAGGGCTTTGGGCAGATTGCCGAACCAACACGAACAGGAGCGAACGAAGTGATTAGGCATATCGTCATGTGGAAGTTGAAGGAATCCGCCGAAGGCGCGACGCGCGCACAGAACGCGCTGAAGCTGAAGGAAAAACTCGAAGGCTGCCGCGACCTCGTGCCCGGCACCCTGCAGATCGACGTCGGCCTCGCGACGCCTGGCCTCGACGCGACCGCCGACATCGTGCTCGTCTCCGATTTCACCGACAAGGCGGCGCTCGACGCGTACCAGGTGCATCCGGTTCACCAGGAAGTGAAAAAGTTCGTCGTCGCGGTGGCCGAATCGCGCGAGTGCGTCGACTACATCGTCGACGTCGCACGATGAGCGACGCGGCAACCCCGACGGAAGGCCCGTCGATCGAAAGCCCGTTCGTCGATCTGCTCGGCGTGCAGCTCGTGTCCGCGAAGGATGGTGCGAGCGAGATCGTGTTGCCGCTCGAGGAGCGCCACATGAACACGTGGAGCATCGCGCACGGCGGCGTGACGATGACGCTCGCCGATATCGCGCTCGCGATGGCGGCGCGCAGCCTGACCGACGACGGCATCGGCGTCGTCACGGTCGAGATGAAGGTGAATTTCATGCAGCCGGGCCGCGGCGAGCTGCGCGCTTACGGGCGCGTGATGCACCGCTCGACGACGATGGCCTACTGCGAAGGCGAAGTGCGCGACAGCGACGGCAATTTCGTCGCGAAGGCGCTCGGTACGTTCAAGTACATGCGGCGGCTCGCGGTCGGTCGCGACATCAAGCGGCAACGCTCGCGCACCGCGCCTGACGCCCATCCCGGCCCGAGCGACGCGTAAGCATTCGCCACGCGCGGCCCTGTCTCTTCGATGCGGCAGGGCCGTTTCGTCTGGCAGCATGGAATGCCGGCACACGGCGCGGCGCGCCGCGGCTGTCCGGCCCCCCACGTGGCATCATGTCACGCTTGTCCGTTCACGGCGCCACGCCGCGCCGTCCACTCCGATGCCGCTGAATCCGAAGATCGCCCAGGTGCTCGACATGATCGAGCGCGCGAAACGTCCGTCGTATCACCATCAGACGCCGCAGCAGGCGCGCGCCGCGTACGAGAAGAGCGCGCCGATCCTCGACGTCGCGCCGGCCCCGATGCATTCGGTGGAGGAATGCGTGGTGCCGACGCGCGACGGCCGCACGATCGGCGCGCGGCTGTATCTGCCGGTCGCGCCGAGTCTGGCGGAGCCGCTGCCCGCGCTCGTGTACTACCACGGCGGCGGCTTCACGGTCGGCAGCGTCGACACGCACGATGCGCTGTGCCGGATGTTCGCGCGCGATGCGCAATGCGCGGTGCTGTCGGTCGGCTACCGGCTCGCGCCCGAACACAAATTTCCGACCGCGGTGAACGACGCGGACGACGCGCTGCAATGGCTGCATCGCGAGGCCGCCGCGTTCGGCGTCGACGCCGCGCGGCTGGCGGTCGGCGGCGACAGCGCGGGCGGGACGCTCGCGACGGTCTGCGCGGTGCTCGCGCGCGACGCGGGCATTCGTCTTGCGCTGCAGCTGCTGATCTATCCGGGCGTGACGCGTGACCAGGACACCGAATCGCACGCGCGGCTCGCCAGCGGCCACCTGCTGACGCAGGACACGATCCAGTGGTTCTTCACGCAATACGTGCGCGATCGCGCGGATCGCGACGACTGGCGTTTCGCGCCGCTCGACGGCACGCGCGATGCGCCGTCGTTCGCGGGCGTCGCGCCGGCGTGGATCGCGACGGCCGAATACGATCCGCTGAGCGACGAGGGCGCCGCGTACGCGGACAAGTTGCGTGCGGCCGGCAACGCGGTCACGCTGGTCTGCTATCCGGGGATGATCCACGAATTCTTCAAGATGGGCGGCTACGTGCCGGAGGTGCGGGCCGCGCATGCCGATGCGGTCGCGGCGCTGAAGGCTGCATTCGACGAGGTTTGACGGCGAGCGCCGGAAGGCGCGCGCGCCGCGGGAGGATGGCGATGACGAACGGCGTGGGCGGGGTGGAAACGGGCGACTGGGCGGTGCTGGGCGGCGACGCCGCGCGGATTCGCGACGCGGTGTTCGTGCGCGAGCAGCAGATTCCGCCGGAATGGGAACTCGACGACGACGATCCGCTGTCGCTGCATGCGGTCGCGTACCGGACCGACGCGGCGACCGGGCTGCGCCGTGCGGTCGCGACGGGGCGGCTGCTGCCGTCCGGCACGATCGGCCGTGTCGCGGTACTGGCCGACATGCGCGGGCAGGGTGTCGGGTCGGCCGTGCTGAATGCGCTGCTGGACGCCGCGCGGCGCCGCGGCGAAGCCGTCGTGCGGCTGTACGCGCAGGATTCGGCGGTGTCGTTCTATCTGCGGCACGGCTTCGCGGCGGTCGGCGAGCCGTTCGTCGAAGCCGGCGTGCCGCACGTCGAGATGGCGCGCGCGCCGTAGCGCGCCGCGTGTGCGCTCAGCGCGGCCGCGCCGCGTCGATATCGAACGTAACCGCGCGTTCGAACGCGCCGGGGCGGACGGTGCGGTGCGAGCCGTCGTCGTCGCTGCGCTCCTTCACCTCGACCGTCAGCCGCACGCCTTCCTTCATCGTGACGCGCAGCGCGGTCGTGCCGCGCGTGCCGTATTCGGGCGTTTCGATGAACGCGGCCGACAGCGCGCGCTCGCGCTCGATCGGAATGCCCGTGTGCGGCAGTGCGTCGTCGTCCGCGACGTGCGGGTCGCGCATCAGCGCGATCAGTTCGTCGAGCGACGGCGTCGGGTTGTCGGTGAGCAACGTGCCGAGCTCCGCGCGCTTGCGCACCACTTTCGGCCAGGGCGTATCGAGCCGCGCATTCGACAGCGCATGCACGCCCGGCGCGATCGCGACGGGCGCGGCGACACGGCTTTCGCCTTCGGGCGCACGGTTGCAGAACCACGCGAGCTCGCGCCGGCGCCAGTCGCCGACGAGCAGGTTGAAGCCGTTGTACACGGCCGCATGCTCGGCCAGCTGCGCGAGATAGTCGAGCGGCGCGACAGGCGAGCCGCCGAGAAAGTCGGAGACCAGCTTGCCGCGGGTCGGCGCGCCCGCGCGGATGTCGAACGGCGCGCGGTAGTTGGTCAGCGCCGCGAAGCGGCCGTCGCGCGACACGCCGAGCCACGTGCCGCCCGCTTCGAGATCGCGGCCGGCCAGCACGCCCGGCACGTCCTCCCACCACGAGAGCGGCGCGCTGGTCCGGCGAAAGAACTCGTCGCGATTGGCGACGAGGGTAAAGACGGGACCGGCGGCGGCATCGGGCTGCCAGTCGAAGGCAATCAGACACATCGGGCGAATCTCTCGCAGGAAACGTCGCGCAGCCGGCTGCGACTCGCGAGCCGGCGCGCGAACGGGTTGTCAGTGCATCACGCTTCGGTCGGCCACGCGTACGGCAGCGCGTCGAACGCGAGCGCCGGGCCGTCGGCCGAGCCGAGGTGCACCGTGCCGCTGTCGAGCGCGGCGAGCTTGATCTCGACGAGCGCGTCGACGCCGCCCGCCGGCGCGGCCGCCGCGTTGACGATCATCCCGCACGGCTGGCCCGGGTCGTCGCTGTGGAACAGCTCGACGCCGGCATGCACGGTATCGGTCTCGCCGGCGACGTGCGCGAGCGCGGTGCGGCGCTTGATCGTGCCGCGGTACTGGCTGCGCGCCACCACTTCCTGGCCCGGGTAGCACCCTTTCCTGAAGTTAACGGCACCGATCACGTCGAAGTTGACCATTTGCGGCACGAACTGTTCGACGGCCGGCTGCGTGATGCGCGGCTCGCCCGCGCGCACGTCGAGCCAGTCCCACACGGCGGGCGACACGACGGGCAGCGTGCCGGCGAGCGCCGCGAGGCGCGCGTCGACCTCGGCGCGCGGGCCGATCCACAGATAGCGCTTGCGGCCGGCCGCATCGGGCACGCGGATCAGCGCGCCGGCCGGGCCGTCGACCTTCACGTGCACGCCGTCGGGCAGCGCATCGAAGATGCCCGACAGCGCGTCGCGCACGTCGCCCGCGAAGCCGGCCACCGCGAGCGTGTCGCTGGCGTCGGTCAGCTTCGCCTTCGCGCGCAGCACGAACATCGACAGCCGCTTCTGCACGGCCGGCTGTACGTCCTTCGACACGAGCAGGCGCACGTCGTGGCCGGCGCGCCACGTGAGGAACGACGCGAGCAGCCGGCCCTTCGGCGAGCAATACCCGGACAGCCGCGCGCTGCCGGCATCGAGATGCTCGATGTCGTTGGTGAGCTGGCTGTGCAGGAACGTCGCGGCGTCGTCGCCGGCCACGTCGATCACGCCGAACTGCGGCAGCGGCATGCAGGCGCCCGGCGCATCGAAATCGGCGGCGGACGGGCGGGGGAAAACGGGGAGCGAGGCAGATGCGGCCTGGGCAGCCGGTGAAGCGAACGGTGTGCTCATGGAATGAGGGAACAGTCAACCCTGACTTTGACGGAGGCGAGCAAGTATTATATGGGTCTTACCTGAGTCACGTTTCCATGTCCCTACTGAAGAAATGCGCCGCGACGATCGTGGCGCTGGCCGTCGTTGTGGCCGCTGCCGGCGCGGGCGGCGGGTATTACTGGGCGACCCGGCCGCTGTTGCTGGGCTCGGCATCGCTCGACGTCACGATCAAGCCGCGCAGCAGCGTGAAGAGCGTCGCGCTGCAGCTCAAGCACGGCGGCGTGCCGGTCGAGCCGTTCGCGTTCGTCGCGATGACGCGCGTGCTCGGGCTGTCGAGCCGGCTCAAATCGGGCAACTACGAATTCAAGACCGGCATCACGCCTTACGACGTGCTGCAGAAGATCGCGCGGGGCGACGTGAACGAGTACGTCGCGACGGTCATCGAGGGCTGGACCTTCAAGCGGATGCGCGCGGAGCTCGACGCGAACCCGGATCTGGCGCACGCGACGGCCGGCATGAGCGATGCCGAGCTGCTGCGCGCGATCGGCGCATCGGACGGCGCGGTGCAGCGCGGCAGCGGCGAGGGGCTGTTCTTCCCCGATACCTACCTGTTCGACAAGGGCACGAGCGACCTGAACATCTACCGGCGCGCGTACCACCTGATGCAGACGCGCATCGACGAGGCATGGGCCGCACGCACGCCGGGGCTGCCGTACAAGACGCCTTACGAAATGCTGACGATCGCGTCGATCGTCGAGAAGGAGACCGGCCACGCGGCCGATCGCGCGTTCGTCGCGGCCGTGTTCGCGAACCGGCTGCGCATCGGCATGCCGCTGCAGACCGATCCGTCGGTGATCTACGGGCTCGGCGACGCGTACGACGGCCGTCTGCGCAAGCGCGACCTGCAGGCCGACACTCCCTACAATACCTACACCCGACGCGGGCTGCCGCCCACGCCGATCGCGTTGCCGGGTGTCGCCGCGCTGCAGGCGGCGATCAATCCGGCGCCGACGAGCGCGCTCTATTTCGTCGCGAAGGGCGACGGCACGAGCGTGTTCTCGGACACGCTCGGCGACCACAACAAGGCCGTGGATAAATACATACGAGGTCAATAATGGCGAGCGGTAAATTCATCACGTTCGAAGGCATCGACGGGGCGGGGAAGACCACCCACCTGCAATGGTTCTGCGAACGCCTCCAGGGCCGCCTGGCCGCGGCCGGCCGACAGGTCGTCGTGACCCGCGAGCCGGGCGGCACGCAGCTCGGCGAGAAACTGCGCGAGATCCTGCTGAACCAGCCGATGGATCTCGAGACGGAAGCGCTGCTGATGTTCGCCGCGCGTCGCGAGCACCTCGCGCTCGTAATCGAGCCGGCGCTCGCGCGCGGCGACTGGGTCGTGTCGGATCGCTTCACCGACGCGACGTTCGCGTACCAGGGCGGCGGCCGCGGGCTGCCGCGCGACAAGCTCGAGACGCTCGAGCGCTGGGTGCAGGGCGGCTTCCAGCCCGACCTCACGGTGCTGTTCGACGTCGCGCCGCAGGTCGCGAGCGAGCGTCGCGGCGCCGCGCGCATGCCCGACAAGTTCGAAAGCGAGTCCGACGCGTTCTTTGCCCGCACGCGCGCCGAATACCTGCGGCGCGCGGAAGAGGCGCCGCACCGCTTCGCGATCGTCGACGCGACGCGATCGATCCCGGAGATCCGCCAGCAGCTCGAACGCGTGCTCGCCGCGCTGTAACCCGCAAGGAACGCACCCATGATCTATCCGTGGCAAACCGACGACTGGAACCGCCTGCAGCAACTGCGCGCGCAATGGCCGCATGCGCTGCTGCTGCACGGTCAGGCCGGGATCGGCAAGCTGCAGTTCGCGCAGCATCTCGCGCAGGGCTTCCTGTGCGAATCGCCGCAGCCGAACGGCGAGCCGTGCGGCGCCTGCGCGGCCTGCAACTGGTTCTCGCAGGGCAACCATCCGGACTACCGGATCGTGCTGCCCGAGGCGCTGGCGGGCGAGGCGCCGGGCGCGGCCGACGACGCGAAGCCGGCCGACGCGGACGAAGGCGGCAAGAAGACGCGGGCGCCGAGCAAGGAAATCAAGATCGAGCAGGTGCGTGCGCTGCTCGACTTCTGCGGAGTCGGCTCGCATCGCGGCGGCGCGCGCGTCGTCGTGCTGTATCCGGCCGAGGCGCTCAATGTCGCCGCGTCGAACGCGCTGCTGAAAACGCTGGAGGAGCCGCCGCCGGGCGTCGTGTTCCTGCTCGTGTCGGCGCGCATCGACCGGCTGTTGCCGACGATCATCAGCCGCTGCCGGCAGTGGCCGATGACCGTGCCGGCGCCGGAGGCCGCCGCCGCGTGGCTCGCGGCGCAGGGCGTCGACCACGCCAGCGCGCTGCTCGCCGAGGCCGGCGGCGCGCCACTCGCCGCGCTGGCGCTCGCGAGCGACGAGAACCGCCCGCTGCGCGATTACACGCTGGGGCAACTGGCCGCCGGCGCGGGCTGCGATCCGTTCGCGTGCGGCGAGGCGCTGCAGAAGCTGCCGGTGCCGCTGGTGCTCGGCTGGCTGCAGCGCTGGCTGTACGATCTGCTCGCGCAGCGGATGGCCGGCGCGCCGCGCTACTTCCCGACGCACACGGCCGCCCTGGCGCGCTGCGCCGAAGCGGTCGATGCGAACGCATTCGCGCGCTTCATGAAGGCCGTGACACGGCAGCGGACGGTCGAGAACCATCCGCTCAACGCGCGGCTCGTATTCGAGGAATTGTTTCTCGGATATCGGGAAATATTTGGTTGATCCGGCATTGTTTCCGATGCGTTGCGAAACGATGAACGGATCACGCGGCGGCGCGACCGTGGCCGGCCGGCCCGCCTACGTCGCCCGGTGCCGCATGCCGGCGGGCGCATGAGCGCCCGTCTCACGTATTCAGGAAACACGATGTTCGTCGACTCTCACTGCCACATCAATTTCAAGGGCCTGGCCGACCGCCTGCCGGCCGTTCTCGAGAACATGCGCGAGCACGACGTCACGCACGCGCTGTGCGTGTCGGTCGATCTCGAGACGCTGCCCGACGTGCTCGCGATCGCCGAAGCGCACGACAACGTGTACGCGTCGGTCGGCGTGCATCCCGATCACGAGGACATGCGCGAGCCGACGCTCGCGGAGCTCATCGAGCTGGCCGCGCATCCGAAGGTCGTCGCGATCGGCGAAACCGGCCTCGACTACTACCGTCTCGAAGGCCGCTCGATCGCCGACATGGAATGGCAGCGCGAACGCTTCCGCACGCACATCCGCGCGGCGACCGCGACGATGAAGCCGCTGATCATCCACACGCGTTCGTCGTCGGAAGACACGCTGCGGATCATGGCCGAGGAGCGCGCGGAGGTGCCGGGCGGCGTGATGCACTGCTTCACCGAGCCGTGGCCGGTCGCCGAGCAGGCGCTCGCGCAGAACTTCCACATCTCGCTGTCGGGCATCGTCACATTCAAGAACGCGACCGACGTGCAGGACGTCGCGCGGCGCGTGCCGCTCGACCGGCTGCTGATCGAGACCGACTCGCCGTACCTCGCGCCGGTGCCGTATCGCGGCAAGCCGAATGAACCTGCGTACGTCAGCCATGTCGGACGCTTTATCGCATCCGAGCGCGGGATCGCCGTCGAGGCGCTCGCCGATGCGACGACGCAGAACTTTTTCCGGCTGTTCAAGATCGCCCGCTAACGACGGGCGCGCAGCCGACAACCCAGGGAAGGAGCCCACAACAATGACGAAGCCGACCAACCATCTGCCCAAACGCGCACTCGTTGCCGCCGCATTTGTCGCGAGCGGCCTGTTCGCCGCCGCCGGCGCGCATGCCGAGTCGCTCGACGCGATCGTCAAGGCCGTCAAGTTCGACGACATCGCCGATATCGGCAAGCAACTCAAGAGCGGCAAGCTCGACCCGAACACGATCGCGTCGAACGGCGACCCGATCCTCGTGATCGCCGCACGCGAGAAGTCCGACAAGGTCGCGGCGGCGATCGCCGCGACGCCGAACGTCGATCTCGAGAAGGAAGACAAGGCCGGCGAAAACGCGCTGATGCTCGCGTCGTTGAACGGCGACCTCAATCTCGTCAAGCTGCTGATCGACAAGGGCGCGGAAGTGAGCAAGAAGGGCTGGGCGCCGCTGCACTACGCGGCGACCAACGGCCAGGACGCGGTCGTCAAGGTGCTGCTCGACCACGACGCGTACATCGACACCGCATCGCCGAACGGCACGACGCCGCTGATGATGGCCGCGCGCGGCAACCATGCGTCGACGGTCACGCTGCTGCTCGACCAGGGTGCCGATCCGCAGGTGAAGAACCAGCTCGGCATCACCGCGCTCGAGTTCGCGAAGCACTACAACGCGCCGGACGCGATCGAGATCCTGAGCAAGCGAACGACGCGTATCGGTGCGGCGACGCCGGCAGATGCTCAAAAGAGTGCAAAATAACGGTTTTTGGTGCGGCGGCGCGTGTCCGCCCCGGCCGGCTTTCCGGCCGGAGCAGGGCGTCCGGCGCCGCACCGGCCCAGGCAGCAGGCGGTCTCCGGCCGCATTGACATAAGAAGGAACACCATGTTGCGCGCAATGTTTTGTGCCGCGGCGTTTGCCGTGCCGTTGTCGGCGGCGGCTTTCACGGGCGCGGATCTCGACCGGCTGTGCGCGAAGACGGACGTCAAGTCGCGGGCGTCGTGCGCGGCCTATATCGAAGGCGCCGCCGACGGCGTCTACAACACGATCGATGCGATCGGCGGCACCACGGGGCCGCGTGTCGGCCAGTACTTCTGCCTGCCGCCCGACATCCGGGCGCAACAGATGACGGACGCGGTACGCAAGTACATCGCGGAAAATCCGAAGCTGGCCGACTACAACGCGAGCACCGCGGTGTCGCTCGGTCTCGGCAAGGCGTTTCCCTGCAGGAGCGGCAACTGATCTGACGCCGTGTCCGGGCGCGTGCGTGGCCCGGACGTCGCCGACGCATCCAGGACGAAGCCTGTGCGCTTCATCACTCGAGGGCGCCGATGATTTCAATCGAGGAACTGCAGCGCATCGCCGATGCGCCGTTGCATTCGTGGCTCGGCACGGTGTTCGTGTCGGTCATCGTCATACTGGTCGTCACGGTCGTGCACCGCCTCGGCGCACGCATCGTGAAGCGCATCGCGCAGCCGTATCCGCTGATGAGCGCGATCCTGCGCTACATCGACAAGCCGTCGCTCGTCGTGCTGGCGCTGCTGGCGCTCGAATTGCTGTGGGTCCAGGCCGACGACGGCATATCGTTCGTGCGCGGCATGCGCGCCGCGGCCGCGGTCGGCTCGATCGTGTCGCTCACGTGGCTGCTGGTGCGGCTCGCGGCCGGCGTCGGGGACGCGATCATCCAGGCTCATCCGATCGACACGGCCGACAACCTCCAGGCCCGGCGCGTCCATACGCAGGCCAAGGTGCTCGTGCGGACGGTGATGGTGCTGATCGTGATCATCGGCACCGGCGCCGCGCTGATGACGTTCCCCAACGTACGGCAGGTCGGCGCGAGCCTGCTGGCATCGGCCGGTGTGGCCGGGCTGGTCGCCGGTATCGCCGCGCGGCCGGTGCTCGGCAACCTGATCGCCGGGTTGCAGATCGCGCTCACGCAGCCGATCCGGCTCGACGACGTGGTCGTGATCCAGGGCGAGTGGGGGCGCATCGAGGAAATCACCGGCTCGTTCGTGTCGGTGCGGCTGTGGGACCAGCGGCGTCTCGTCGTGCCGCTGCAGTGGATCATCGAGAACCCGTTCACGAACTGGACGCGCAGCAGCGCGGAGATCATCGGCACCGTCTATCTGTCGGTCGACTACCGCACGCCGCTCGCGCCGCTGCGCGAGGAACTCGCGCGGCTCGTCCATGCCGCGCCCGAGTGGGACGGCCGCGTGCAGGTGCTGCAGGTGACCGACGCGACGGAACGCACGATGCAGTTGCGCGCGCTCGTCAGCGCGGCCGATTCGTCGTCGTGCTGGGATCTGCGCTGCCGCGTGCGCGAAGGGCTGATCGCCTATCTGCAGAACCGCTATCCGCAATGCCTGCCGCGCAGCCGGATGGAGCTGTATCCGCACGAATCGGCGCCGGCCGCGCCGAATCCCGAACGGCCGCATGCGCGGTCGCCTGCCGCCAGTACCGCGGCCAACACCGCAGCCGATCCGCAGGCTGTCGACGGCCGCTGAACGCGGCCCGGCCTGCCATTCCCGCTCCCATTCCCATGACCGCGCTGAAGACGCTCGCCATCGCCAATTACCGCTCGCTGCGCGAGCTGATCGTGCCGCTCGCGGCGCTCAACGTCGTCACGGGACCGAACGGCAGCGGCAAGTCGAGCGTGTACCGCGCGCTGCGGCTGCTCGCCGATACCGCACAGGGCCGCGTGATCCCGTCGCTCGCGCGCGAAGGCGGCTTGCCGTCGACGCTGTGGGCCGGCCCCGAGCGCTTTTCGCGCGCGATGCTGGCGGGCGACGTGCCGGTGACGGGCACCGTGCGCAATGGCCCGGTGAGCCTGAAGCTCGGCTTCGCGTGCGACGATTTCGGCTATTCGATCGATCTCGGCCTGCCGCTGCCGAGCCGCTCGCAGTTCGCGCTCGATCCGGTGGTCAAGCGCGAATGCATCTGGGGCGGCGCGGTGCCGCGCCCGTCCACGCTGCTGGTCGACCGGCAGGGCGCGCAGATCCGTGCGCGCACCGCATCGGGCGACTGGCGGACGATTCCGCAGCCGGTCGCGAGCTTCGACAGCATGATGACCGAGTTCGCCGATCCGACCGGCGCGCCCGAGATGATCGCGATGCGCGAACGGATCCGCTCGTGGCGCTTCTACGACCATTTCCGGACCGATGCGCAGGCGCCGGCGCGCCAGTCGCACATCGGCACCCATACGCCGGTGCTCGCGGACGACGGGGCCGACCTGGCCGCCGCGCTGCAGACGATTCGCGAAATCGGCGACGCGGCGGCGCTCGACGCGGCGATCGACGACGCGTTTCCCGGCGCGTCGGTCGAGATCGACAATCCGGGCGGCCGCGGCCGCTTCGACGTGCTGATGCGCCAGCCGGGGCTGCTGCGGCCGCTGGCGGCGGCCGAGCTGTCCGACGGCACGCTGCGCTACCTGCTGCTCGCGGCCGCGCTGCTGACGCCGCGGCCGCCCGCGTTGATGGTACTGAACGAACCGGAGACGAGCCTGCATCCCGATCTGCTGCCCGCGCTCGGCCGCCTGATCGCGCAGGCGGCCCGGCACTCGCAGGTGCTGGTCGTGTCGCACGCGGCGCGGCTCATCGCGACGCTCGAGCGCGAGGCCGGCTGCGAATCGCTGGTGCTCGACAAGCAGCTCGGCGCGACCGCGCTCGTCGATGCCGATTCGCGCGACCTGCCGGCGTGGAAGTGGCCGTCGCGTTGACAGCCCGCTCGCGTGCTTGGGGGCGCGAGCGGCGCCCCGGTGGCGCCGGATCGGCCCGACCGGGGCCCGACGCGAGGCGGCCGGGCCCGCTCGGTCGAATGTATCCGGTCTGTAACAACCCCCAAAAAATGCAAGACCTGCGGTCCCGCTCGTCGGGATCGCGAATAATAATGAGATATCCGGCCGGCGCCACGCCGGCCGGCGCGGCAGGGAGGGACGGCGCGCGAGCGCGGCCGGGCCGGCCGCGCCGCAACGGACAGGACACAGGAGACGTGGACCATGAGAATTGCCCAGATCGCCCCGCTGACCGAATCCGTGCCGCCGAAGCTGTACGGCGGCACGGAGCGCGTCGTGTCCTACATCACCGAGGCGCTCGTCGAGCTCGGCCACGACGTGACGCTGTTCGCGAGCGGCGATTCGACGACGCGGGCGAAACTCGAGCCCGTGTGGCCGCGCGCGCTGCGGCTCGATTCGTCGATCCGCGATCGCGTCGCGCCGCACATGCTGTTGATGGAGACGGTCGCGCGCCGCGCGAAGGATTTCGACGTGCTCCATTTCCACATGGACTACTACTCGTTCTCGGTCTTCAACCGGCAGGAAACGCCTTACGTGACGACGCTGCACGGCCGGCTCGACCTGCCCGAGCAGCAACCGGTGTTCGACACGTTCAACACGGCGCCGGTGATCTCGATTTCCAATTCGCAGCGCCAGCCGTTGCCGCAGGCGAAATGGCTGACGACCGTCTATCACGGGCTACCCGATACGCTGTACATGCCGCAGCCGGTCGAGCCGCGCTATCTCGCGTTCCTCGGCCGCATCTCGCCGGAAAAACGCGTCGACACCGCGATCCGCATTGCCCGCCAGTGCGGGCTGCCGATCCGGATCGCCGCGAAGATCGACACGGCCGACCAGGAATACTTCGACCGCGAGATCAAGCCGCTCTTCGCGTTGCCGCACGTCGAATACATCGGCGAGATCGCCGATCACGAGAAGGCCGAATTCCTGTCGGGCGCGCATGCGCTGCTGTTTCCGATCGACTGGCCGGAGCCGTTCGGCCTGGTGATGATCGAGGCGATGTCGTGCGGCACGCCGGTGATCGCGTTCAACCGCGGCGCGGTGCCCGAAGTGGTGGACGAGGGCGTATCGGGTTTCATCGTCGAGGATGAAATCAGCGCGGTGGCCGCCGTGAACCGGCTGCATCTGCTGCCGCGTGCGCGCGTGCGGCAGCGCTTCGAGGAGCGCTTCACGTCGCGCCGGATGGCGCAGCAGTACGTTGACGTGTACCAGTCGGTGATCCGCGCGCAGAAGCGCTCGCGCTTCAAGGTGATCGATTCGACGACCTGATCGGCCTGAGCAACCTGTCCGACCTGGCGCGTGGCGCCGGCGGATAAAAAAACGGCGATGCCCGCAAGGACATCGCCGTTTGCGCATGCCCCGCGCGCAATGCGCGCGGGCAGTGCGTCGACGTCAGATCTTGAGCTTCGTGACCTTCGTGCCGTTGATCGACACGTCGCCCATCAGGCCCGCGTTGGTCAGCACGACGACCTGGATCGGCGCCGTGGCCGTGTTGGAGTCGACCGCACCGTTCGCGCCCATCTTCACGAGTGCGACCGATGCGCCGGCGCCGGCTGCCCAGCCGTCCGAGTTGCGGAATTCGTCGAGCGCCTGCTGCGTCATGAACAGGAACACGACCGCCTTCGACTGCGCGCCCGCCTGCAGGCCGACCGACAGCGACGACGTGTTGTAGTAGCCGACGGTGCTGCCGCCCACGCGCAGCGCGCCGTTGCCGGACTGGGCGCCGACGATGAAGCCGGCCTGGAGCACTTCGGGGAAGACCAGCACGCCGCGCGATTTCGCGACGAGCTCGCGCGAACCCTTGACGGTGGAGTACATGCGCGACAGCGTGGCGTCGACGCTCGCGTCGATCGACTGACGCTTCGACGCGTTGGTCGCGGCGTTGTCCGGCTTGTCCGGGGTGGTGGTGCAACCGGTGAGCGCGAGGCTACCGACGATGAGCGCGGCGGCGGCTTTGAGCACAAGAGTCCGTTTTTGCATCGTTGTTCTCCATCGGATGACGTTCGGAGTGAGTCTCGCTCAAGGAGCGGATCACGTCGGCAGTTATATCACAGCGGATTACGGCCTCTTTTCGTTGCCGTGTGAAAAAGCGTCAAATCGCGCGGGGATGTCGCGGCGCGCCAACGGACGAAACGACGCCGACGCGCGACGCGTGGCCCGCGCGTTGCCGGCGTGCGGCGAACGCGAGGGGCGAGCGGAGAGCGGCGGCGCTTGCGGTGTGCGTCGATGTGCGTCGGTGTCAGTGCGTGACGGGCGGAACGGGCGGCTTGATCGGCGGGCGGCGCAGCGCACGGCGGATCAGCGCGATCACGACGCCGCATGCGAACAGGAACGCCGCCGGGACGACCCAGTAGCCGACGAACGCATGCCACAGGTAACCGGCGAGCGTATTGCGGCGCACCACGTATTCGTCGCGGGCCGCCTGCTGGCGCGGCGCGTTGGCGGCGAGCACGTCGGCCGGGCAGCCGGCCGCGCGCGCTTCGTCAGGATCCCCGTGGCACTTCGCGGCGGCGCCGGCGGCCTGTTGCGCGTCGGTGAGCTGCCAGGTGGTCAGCGCGAGTTGCAGGTCCGCCTTGTTGTACGCCATTTCCTCGCGGATCTCGCGCACGGCGATGATCGCGACGGGCACCGCCCAGAACACGATCACGATCAACCAGCGGCGGAACCAGCGGTGTTGTCTCCATGCCATCCAAGCCTCCGTTTGACGCGCGTGCGCGTCTGTCTCGAGGGCGGCCCGATGGCGCTTCTTGGTCTTGGGTGGGCCGCGTTGCAGCCATCATAGAAGAAAACGCGGCGAATTGCCGCACCATGTGGCGGGGCCGGGGCGGCGGGTCGCAAAAACGGGGCGGGAAACGCTGGAATACGTGCGTCGATGCGCGTGCAACGAAAACAAAAATGCCGCGCCCGCCGAAGCGGGGCGCGGCATTCGAGACGGGAGCGCCGGAACTCAGGCGGCCGGCTGGTTGCTCAGGCAGCTCTTCATGAACGCCTTGCGATCGTCGCCCTTCTTGCCGGTGGCCTGCGTGTTGCACGCCTTCATCTTTTCCTGCTGCGTCATCGCCTTCGCGGGCTTCGCCGACAGGCAGTCCTTCATGAACGCCTTGCGTTCATCGCCCGTCTTGCCGGCTGCCTGCGTGTTACAGGCCTTCATCTTGTCCTGCTGGCTGTTCGCCGCGAATGCGGGGGAAGCCAGCATGCCGCCGAGAAGCACTGCGGCTACGAGCGATTGGATTTTCATTTCGACACTCCCATGGGGTGAATTGCGTTTTATATCGACGCCGTCACGAAGCCCGGCGCGACGTGAACAGGGTCGCATCGCGCCGCGCGCTCCGATTATGGCAAATCAATGTGAAAACACCAAAACGGCATTTCTATAACGCGGTGGGGGGCATGGCCGTTGACGGCGCGCACGCGCCGGCGATCGGGACAAACCATGACACGGGGCGCGCAGCGCGCGTTCGCGCCGGACCTACCGGATGCCGGGCGCGAGCCATTACAATCGCGGCCATGAATACACCGAACACCGCATCCCCTTCGTCCGCGGCGGCGCTGCCGCGCATCGCCGTACTCGCCACCGGCGGCACCATCGCCGGCGCCGCGCCCGACGCGGCCAGCACGGCCGGCTATCAGGCCGGCGCGCTCGGCGTCAATTTTCTGGTCGATGCCGTGCCGGCGCTCGCGTCGGTCGCACGCATCGACGCCGAGCAGGTCGCCAGCATCGACAGCAAGGATCTCGCGCTGCCGCTATGGAACACGCTTGCCGCGCGGATCGACGCGCTGATGGCCGATCCGGCCATCGACGGCATCGTGATCACCCACGGCACCGATACGCTCGAGGAAACCGCGTACGCGCTGCATCTGGTCGTCCGGGGCGACAAGCCGGTCGTGCTGACGGCCGCGATGCGGCCGGCCACCGCGCTATCGTCCGACGGCCCGTTGAACCTGTTGAACGCGGTGACCGTGGCTGCCCATCCGGCCGCGCGCGGGCAGGGCGTGCTGGTCGCGTTCAACAACCGGATCCACGGCGCGCGCGACGTCGTGAAGACGAGCACGTACGCGGTCGATGCGTTCCAGTCGCCGGAGCTCGGTGCGCTTGGCTGGGTGCAGGACGGCCGCGTCGAATTCGCCCGCCGGGTCACGCGCACGCGCGACGCGCAACTGGCGATCGCCGCGACCTGGCCGCCGGTCGAAGTCGTCGCGAGCTATGCGGGTGTGACGCGGACGGCCGTCGACGCGCTCGTCGCGGCCGGCGTGCGCGGCCTCGTCGTCGCGGGCACCGGTAACGGGTCGATCCATGCGACGCTGCAGACGGCGCTCGCCGATGCGGTGAGCGCGGGCGTGGCCGTGGTCCGTGCGTCGCGCGTCGGTTCGGGGCACGTGATGCGTAACGGCGCCGCGAGCGACGATGCGCTCGGTTTCGTGAGCGCGGGCTCGCTGCACCCGTTCAAGGCGCGCGTGCTGCTGATGCTCGCGCTCGCGAACGGCATTCACGATCGCGACGCACTCCAACGCGTATTCGACACGCTGTGACCGATGGCCGCCGCTCGGGCGGCGCGTAGAAAGCATAAAAAATGGCAGGCCAATGAATAGCCTGCCATTTTTACGTCAGTGCTGCGCGAATGCTCAGGACTGCGGCGGAATCACGAGCTTCTGGCCCGGGTAGATCCGGTCCGGGCTCGACAGCATCGGCTTGTTCGCCTCGAAGATCGCCGGATACTTGTTCGCGTCGCCGTACACTTCCTTGGCGATCGCCGACAGCGTGTCGCCCGGCTTCACGTCGTGGTACCGCACTTCCGGATCGTCTGGCTGCAGATCGTCGTCGTTGACGCCCGCGACACCCTGCACGTTGCCGGCCGCGACCTTGACCTTCGCCTTCGTGTCGAGATCGGCGACGCTGCCCGACAGCGTGACGGTGCGCGACGCGCCATCGAACGCGACGGTCAGGTTCGACGTGTCGAGACCTTGCGAGTTGATGTAATTCTTGATCGCATCGGCCGCGGTCTGGTTCGCGGCATTCGGATCTTCCGCTGCCTGTGCATCGGCGTGACCCAGCAGTTTTTCACCCGCCTCCTTGATAAACGAAAGAAGACCCATCGTTGCACTCCTTAGGTGGTTGAAAAGAAAACGCGCCGTGAAGTGGCGAAAAAAACACCGCGCTGGGTGCGGGCCCGGAAGGGGCGCGCAGGCGCGGCGGTTTTCTCGAAAGGCGTGGCGAAAGTGTAGGCGTTCATCGCGACGAATGCATGAAAAATCGCACGCTCGAACGTAAAGAAATGTAATACGCGAAATCCGACAGGCGGACACCCGACGACGACGTCTGACCGACCAAGGCTTCCCCGGCGCCGCCGGGTGCCGCTGCGGACCCCACCACGCCGCTCTCAGCCCAGAGCGGCGTTTTTCGCCCCGTCCCGCATGCTTTTCAGCGATGCGGGCGGGGCGCCCCACCGTAATGCGCGTGCGTCGCGCATCGATGCGACCGGCCGTAACCGGATCGCGTGTGTTCGTGATACGCGTTTCACCATTGCAGCGAAACGCGCGTTGCTGCATCCGCGTTACGCGGCCGGCGTCTGGCCGATCTCGAAGTTCGACATGATCTCGAGCGCGCGCACGAGCGCCGAGTGATCCCACGCCTTGCCGCCGTGCGACGCGCATACGCTGAACAGCTGCTGCGCGCTCGCGGTGTGCGGCAGCGCGAGGCTGAGCTTGCGTGCGCCGTCGAGCGCGAGGTTCAGGTCCTTCTGGTGCAGCTCGATGCGGAAGCCCGGATCGAACGTGCGCTTGGTCATCCTCGCGCCGTGCACTTCGAGGATGCGCGACGCGGCGAAGCCGCCCATCAGCGCTTGCCGCACGCGCTCCGGATCGGCGCCCGAGCGCGCGGCGAACAGCAGCGCTTCGCCGACCGCTTCGATATTCAGCGCGACGATGATCTGGTTCGCGACCTTGCAGGTCTGACCCGCGCCGTTGTCGCCGACGAGCGTGATGTTCTTGCCCATCTTCTCGAACAGCGGCTTCGCGCGCTCGAACGCCTTTTCCGGCCCGCCGACCATGATCGTCAGCGTCGCTTCGCGTGCGCCGACTTCGCCGCCGGACACCGGCGCGTCGAGGTAGTCGCAGCCGAGCGCATTGATCTGCTTCGCGAATGCCTGCGTGTCGAGCGGCGAGATCGAGCTCATGTCGATCACGAGCTTGCCGGCCGTCAGGCCCTTCGCGACGCCGTCGTCGGCGAACAGCACGTTACGCACGTCGGGCGTGTCCGGTACCATCGCGATGATGATGTCCGCGTGCTGCGCGACTTCGGTCGAGTTCGCGACGACCTTCGCGCTGCCGCGCAGATCGTCCGGGATCGGGAACGCGCCGTTCACGACGAGCTGATGATCGCCTTTGAGCAGGTTGCGCGCCATGTGCGCGCCCATGATGCCGAGGCCGATGAAACCGATGGTTGCCATGAAAGTCTCCTATGGGGCTGAAAACGGGAAGGGCGCGACTCAGGCGGCGCGACGCGCCGAGGCCGGTGCGCAGCCGGCCACGCTTTGCAGCCAGCCGAGCCCTTCCGTCGTGGTGGTGCGGGGCTTGTATTCGCAGCCGACGTAGCCGGCATAGCCGAGCCTGTCGAGCAGCGCGAACAGGAACGCATAGTTGATTTCGCCGGTGCCCGGCTCGTTGCGGCCCGGGTTGTCCGCGAGCTGGACGTGCCCGATCGATGCGAGGTTGCGTTCGATCGTCGCGGCCAGTTCGCCTTCCATGCGTTGCATGTGATAGATGTCGTACTGCAGGAACAGGTTGTCCGAGCCGACCGCGCGGATCACGTCGAGCCCTTCGGACGAGCGGTTCAGCGCGAAGCCCGGAATGTCGAAGCGGTTGCACGGCTCGACGAGCAGGCGGATGCCTTCGCGCTCGAGCGCATCGGCCGCGAAGCGCAGGTTGTCGACGATCGTCACGAACGTCTTGTCGCGCGCGGTGCTCGCCGACGGAATGCCGACCAGGCAGTTCACCTGCGGCACCTTCAGCGCCTTCGCGTAGTCGATCGCGCGGCCGACCCCTTCCTGGAACTCGCCGACGCGATCGGGCAGGCACGCGATGCCGCGCTCGCCCTGATCCCAGTTGCCGGCGGGCAGATTGTGCAGCAGGAGGCGCAGGCGGTGCGACTCGAGCCGCTCGGCGAGTGCCTCTTTCGCGTACGGGTACGGGAACAGGAACTCGACGGCGTCGAAGCCTGCGTCCGCGGCCGCCTTGAAGCGGTCGAGGAACGGCACTTCGTTGAACAGCATGGTCAGGTTTGCAGCAAACTTCGGCATGAGCTAAGCCTCTTCGGTCGGTCGGTCAAAAATGTCGTGCGGTTCAGTCGAGCATCGAGATCGCGGTCGGTGCGTGCTCGGCCTTATCGGCGAGATCCTCGAATTCGTTGATCGCGTCGATTTCGGTGCCCATCGAGATGTTCGTCACGCGTTCGAGGATCACCTCGACGACCACCGGCACGCTGAACTCTTCCGCGAGCGTTTGCGCCTGGCGCAGCGCCGGCTCGATCTCTTCCGGCTTGAACACACGCAGCGCCTTGCAGCCGAGGCCTTCCGCGACGGCCACGTGGTCGACGCCATACCCGTTCAGTTCCGGCGCGTTCACGTTGTCGAACGCGAGCTGCACGCAGTAGTCCATGTCGAACGCGCGCTGCGCCTGGCGGATCAGCCCGAGGTACGAGTTGTTCACGACGACGTGCACGTACGGCAGCTTGAATTGCGCACCGGCGGCGAG
This sequence comes from Burkholderia sp. BCC1047, assembly GCF_902833155.1. NCBI lineage: Bacteria > Pseudomonadati > Pseudomonadota > Betaproteobacteria > Burkholderiales > Burkholderiaceae > Burkholderia > Burkholderia sp. BCC1047. Next base: position 19,977 of record NZ_CADFEH010000007.1, read on the forward strand.
CTCCTCGATCATGAACTGGAAGTCGTAGTCGCCGGACAGCGCGACGATCGGGCGGCTCGGGTCGGCCGCACGCACGCCGAGCGCGGCGGGGATCGTCCAGCCGAGCGGGCCGGCCTGGCCGCAGTTGATCCAGTTGCGCGCCTTGAACACGTGCAGGAACTGCGCGGCGGCGATCTGCGACAGGCCGATCGTGCTGACGTAGCAGGTATCGCGGCCGAACACCTTGTTCATCTCTTCGTACACGCGCTGCGGCTTGACCGGCACGTTGTCGAAGTGCGTCTTGCGCTGCAGCGTGCGCTTGCGTGCCTGGCAGTCGGCGACCCACGCGCTGCGATCCTTCAGCTTGCCGGCGGCCTTCCATTCCTGCGCGACCGCGACGAACAGCTCGAGGGCGGCCTTCGCGTCGGACACGATGCCGAGATCCGGGCCGAACACGCGGCCGATCTGCGTCGGCTCGATGTCGACGTGCACGAACTTGCGGCCCTTCGTGTAGACCTCGACGCTGCCCGTGTGGCGGTTCGCCCAGCGGTTGCCGATGCCGAGCACGAAGTCGGACGCGAGCAGCGTCGCGTTGCCGTAGCGGTGCGACGTCTGCAGCCCGACCATGCCGGCCATCAGCGGGTGGTCGTCGGCAATCGCGCCCCACGACATCAGCGTCGGGATCACCGGCACGCCGATTGTTTCCGCGAACTGCACGAGCAGGTCTTCGGCCGCCGCGTTCAGCACGCCGCCGCCCGACACGATCAGCGGCTTGTCCGCGTCGTTGAGCATCGCGAGCGCCTTCTCGATCTGCGCGCGGGTGGCCGCGGGCTTGTAGACCGGCAGCGGTTCGTACGTGTCGATGTCGAATTCGATTTCGGCGAGCTGCACGTCGATCGGCAGGTCGACCAGCACCGGGCCCGGACGGCCCGAGCGCATCAGGTGGAATGCCTGCTGGAACACGCGCGGCACGAGCGCCGGTTCGCGCACGGTGACCGCCCACTTCGTGACCGGCTTCGCGATCGACTCGATGTCGACGGCCTGGAAATCTTCCTTGTAGAGACGCGCGCGCGGCGCCTGGCCGGTGATCGCGAGGATCGGAATCGAGTCGGCGGACGCGGAGTAGAGGCCGGTGATCATGTCGGTGCCGGCGGGGCCCGATGTGCCGATGCACACGCCGATGTTGCCCGGCGCCGCCCGCGTGAAGCCTTCGGCCATGTGCGATGCGCCTTCGACGTGGCGCGCCAGCACGTGGCTGATGCCGCCCGACTTGCGCATGGCCGAGTAGAACGGGTTGATCGCTGCGCCCGGCACGCCGAACGCGGTCTGGATGCCTTCCTTCTCGAGCACGAGTACGGCTGCGTCGACGGCTCTCATCTTGGCCATGAATGTCTCCTTGGATAGTTGGATCTTGCGAATCGGTCTGTTGAGGACACTTTAGGGATGCAGGAAAGGTTTGATAAGATCAGCCGAAGTCGCTTATTTCGAAACTAAAAGTATGGAATGACGGCCGGACGGGGCTTCCCGCCGGTGTCGGAGCCGGCACGGAGACAGCAGATGGATCGTTTCAAGCAGATCGAGACGTTCGTGCGGGTCGCGGACGCGGGCAGCCTCGCGGCGGCCGCGCTCGAGGAGGGCGTGTCGCCGGTGGTGCTCGGGCGGCGGATCGACGCGCTGGAGAAGCGCCTCGGCGTGAAGCTGATGTACCGCTCGACGCGGCGGCTGGTGGTCAGCGAGGAGGGCGCCGCGTTCCTCGAGCGCTGCCGTGGGCTGCTGTCCGAATGGGATCAGGCCGAGAACGAGCTGGCCGCCGGGCGGCGCGCGGTCAGCGGGCACCTGATCGTGTCGGCGCCGGCCGCGTTCGGCCGCAAGCACGTCGCGCCGCACGCGCCGGGTTTTCTCGCCGACAAGCCGGAAATGCAGCTGTCGTTCAACCTGACCGACCGCGTCGTCGATCTCGTGCGCGAGGGCTATGACCTGTCGATCCGGATCGGCGGCGCGGTCGATCCGAACTTCGTCGCGGTGAAGCTCGCGTCGAACCGGCGCGTGGTGTGCGGCACGCCGGAGTATTTCCGCAAGCACGGCCGCCCGAAGTCGCTCGACGACCTGCTCAAGCACAACTGCCTGGCGTTCAACCTGCAGGGCGGGCAGAACCGCGGCTGGTATTTCCAGCGCCACGGCAAGATCGCGACGATGCGCGTGACCGGCAATCTCGACTGCAACGACGGCGAGCTGCTGCATCGCTGGGTGGCCGAAGGGCTCGGGCTCGGCTGGCGCTCGACGTGGGAAATCGCCGCGCAGCTCGAAACGGGCGAACTCGAGACCGTGCTCGACGAGTACGCGCTGCCCGACTACGACATCCTCGCGGTCTACCCGCAGCAGCGCTACGTGCCGGCGCGCGTGCGCTATTTCATCGACTACCTGCGCGAAGCGTATGCGCGCCCCGGTTACTGGAGCACCACGCCGTAACGGGGCGGGCTGCCCGGCCGTCCGCCGATTTTTTACGCTTCATGCGCGCGGCGCGGGAATAAACTCGACGCAGCAGCGGTAAGGTCATCGAGCGCGCACGTTGCCGGTCTGTCCGGGCGCCGTGCGCGGAACGGGCGCGGCGTCGGCCGCCGGGACCAGGGAGGCCATGTGGGGCAAGCCGGACAGGCGGTCGATGAACGGGCGGCGGACGATGCGCTCGCGCGCGGCGAGCGGTTTCGCGCGCTCGTGCTGCCGCATCTCGACGCCGCGTACAACCTCGCGCGCTGGCTGAGCGGCAGCGCCGGCGACGCGGACGACGTCGTGCAGGACGCGTGCATGCGCGCGCTGCGCTTCGTCGACTCGTGTCGCGGCGACAACGCGCGGCCGTGGCTGCTGACGATCGTGCGCCACACCTGGTACACCGAGTGGCGGCGGCGCACGCAGGCGCATGAGGTCGCGCTGCCCGACACGCTCGACGACGCCGACGTGCCCGACGACTGGCAGCCGGCGACGGAGGACCCGCTCGCGCACCTGCTGCGCGGCGAGAACGTGCGGCTCGTGAACGCGGCGCTCGCGAAGCTGCCGCCCGAATACCGCGAGGTGCTCGTGTTGCGCGAGATGGAGGACCTGAGCTACCGCGAGATCGCGGCGATCGCGGACGTGCCGGTCGGCACGGTGATGTCGCGGCTCGCGCGCGGCCGGCGCAAGCTTGCCGCGCTGCTGGGCGAGGCACAGGCGCCGGCGACCGAAGGCCGGCCGGGCCGTGCGCCGGCGGGCGGAACCGCATCGGAGGCGATCGATGGACTGTAACGAAGCGCGAGCGTTGCTGGACGCGGACGTCGACCGCGAGCTGTCGGCGCCCGATGCGTTGCGGGTCCAGCAGCATGTCGAAGGGTGCGACGCGTGCCGCCGCGAACGCGCACGGATCGTCACGCTGGTGCAGGCGGTGCGGCAGGCCGATTATCACCGTGCGCCGGACGCGCTGCGGGCGAGTATCCTCGCGAGCCTGCCGGCCGCGGCCGACGCGCCGGCCCGTGAGCCGTCGCGGGCCGTGCCGCGGCCTGAACGGCAGTCAGCGCCGCCCCGGCGGCCGCGCGGACGCGACTGGTTCGCCTGGCTGACCGGGCGGGGCGGGTCGGCAGGGGCCGGGTCGGCTGGTACAGGCGCCGGGCCGCGCGTGGCCGCGTGGCCAGGCCTCGGCTGGGGCGTCGCGCTGCTGATGGCGGTCGCGGCGGCGGGCGGCATCACATGGTCCGCCCGCCACGCGGACACCGACCGCACGGTCGACGAACTGGTCGCGAGCCACGTGCGGGCCGACCTGTCGGCGCGAGACATCGACGTGATCTCGACCGACCAGCACACGGTCAAGCCGTGGTTCAACGGCCGGCTCGACTACGCGCCGCCGGTCGAGGATCTCGCCACGGACGGTTTCGCGCTGGTCGGCGGCCGGCTCGACTACGTCGGGCGGCGTCGCGTCGCGGTGCTCGTCTACCGCCACCGGCAGCACGTGATCGACGTCTACGTGCAGCCGGCCGGCGAACGGCCGGCTGCCCCGTACGCGACCGTGTCGCAGGGCTATGCGCTGGACCGCTGGAACGCGGCCGGCATGACGTGGTGGGCGGTGACCGACGCCGAGCCGTCGGCGCTCGCGGCGTTCCGGACGGCGCTCGACGCGCGGCTGGCCGGCGCGCACGGCGAATGACCATGCCGTTATGGGGGGGCGCACTCTTGTTCCGACCCCGGCGGCGAAAGGGCGAAGGGCTGTCACGGGCCCGCATACCCGTTCAAGTCTTTGAAAACACGGCCGAATCAGTCGGCGAATCGTCGATTGGCCTTGCATGCGCCCCGTAACCGGGTTAGAATCTTCGGCTTCTCACTTGCCACACCGGTTCAGACGCCCGGGTGGCTTTAATCCACAAGGAGTGTGTATGCGTCATTACGAAATCGTATTCATCGTGCACCCGGATCAAAGCGAGCAAGTGCCCGCGATGATCGAGCGCTACAAGTCCACGATCACGTCGCACGGCGGCCAGATCCACCGCGTCGAAGACTGGGGCCGTCGCCAGCTGGCCTACATGATCGAGAAACTCGCGAAGGCTCACTACGTCTGCATGAACATCGAGTGCGACCAGACGACGCTCGACGAACTCGAACACGCGTTCAAGTTCAACGACGCCGTGCTGCGTCACCTCATCGTCAAGATGAAGAAGGCCGAAACCGGCCCGTCGCCGATGATGAAGGAAGTTCAGCGCGAAGAAGCCAAGAAGGCGGCTGCCGCTCAGCCGGCCGAAGCGCAGGCTTAAGTTCGTCACTTATTAAGCCATCAAGGAGCGCGCCACTCACGTGAACAGGTTGCAATTGACGGCGAGCGTCGTCGAACGCGCACCGGTGCGATATACGCCGGCCGGTGTTCCGATCGCAAGCGCCACGTTGCATCACCGCACGGAAGTCGTCGAAGCAGGCATTCCCCGTCAGGTCGAAATGACGATCGAGGCGGTGGCGGCCGGTGAGGCGAGCGGCAAGCTGGAAAGTCGTGAAATGGGCGTCGAGACGCTGTTCACGGGCTTCCTGGCCAAGAAAAGCCGCAACGCGAGAACCTTGGTGTTTCACATCACTGCATTGCAGGACACAGGAAAGGACTGAAATCATGGCCCGCCCGACTGGTAAGAAATTCGACAAGCGTCGTCAGCAACAAAACCCGCTCTTCAAGCGCAAGAAGTTCTGCCGTTTCACGGCTGCCGGCGTCGAGCAGATCGACTACAAGGACACGGAAACGCTGAAGGACTTCATCGGCGAAAACGGCAAGATCACGCCGGCTCGCCTGACGGGTACGAAGGCGCACTATCAGCGTCAGCTGGATACGGCGATCAAGCGTGCGCGTTTCCTCGCGCTGCTGCCGTACACCGATCAGCACAAGGCGTAATCAGGCGACGCAATAAGGAGAATTCGAATGCAAATCATTCTGTTGGAAAAAGTCGCCAATCTGGGCAACCTCGGCGACATCGTCAAGGTCAAGGACGGTTACGCTCGCAACTTCCTGATCCCGAACCGCAAGGCTCGCCGTGCAACGAAGGAAGCGATCGCCGAATTCGAAGTGCGCCGCGCTGAACTCGAAAAGATCGCCGCTGAAAAGCTGGCGGCATCGCAGGCAGTCGGCGAGAAGCTGAACGGCCAGTCGTTCGAAATCACGCAGAAGTCGGGCGTCGACGGCCGTCTGTTCGGCTCGGTCACGAACGGCGACGTCGCGGAACTGCTGAAGAAGGCAGGCTACGAAGTCGAGAAGCTGCAAGTTCGCATGCCGGAAGGCCCGCTGAAGATGATCGGCGAGCACAACGTGCAAGTCGCGCTGCATACGGACGTCGTCGTCGACGTCACGATCAACGTGATCGGCGACCACGCGTAAGCGTAGACGCAAGCTTGCCGGGCGGCTTCCGCCGTCCGGACAAGGGCAGGCGCCCGGGTAACCGGGGCCTGCCTTTTTTATTGCCTGCTCGCCGGCAAGCGGTGGTAGCGCTGCCGCCATCTATTCGCGATAATCCCAACCCATGAACGCGCCGCAAGATCCCCAAATCGAATCGCTGAAAGTCCCGCCGCATTCGGTGGAAGCCGAGCAGTCGGTGCTCGGCGGCCTGTTGCTCGACAACGCGGCATGGGACCGGATTGCCGACTTCCTGTCGCAGGGCGACTTCTACCGCTACGACCACCGGATCATCTACGAGCACATCGGCCGCCTGATCGCGTCGACGCGCCCGGCCGACGTCGTGACCGTGTACGAAGCGCTGACCACGTCCGGCAAGGCCGACGACGTCGGCGGGCTCGCGTACCTGAACGCCCTCGCGCAGAACACGCCGAGCGCGGCGAACATCCGCCGCTATGCGGAAATCGTGCGCGACCGTGCGGTGCTGCGCCGGCTCGTGTCGGTCGCCGACGAGATCTCGGCCGACGCGTTCAATCCGCAGGGCAAGGAGGTCCGCCAGCTGCTCGACGAGGCCGAATCGAAGGTGTTCTCGATCGCCGAAGAGGGCGCGCGCGGCAACCAGGGCTTCCTCGAGATCGGCCCGCTGCTCACGCAGGTGGTCGAGCGTATCGACACGCTGTACCACACCGCGAACCCGAGCGACGTCACCGGCACGCCGACCGGCTTCGTCGACCTCGACCGGATGACGTCGGGGATGCATGGCGGCGAGTTGATCATCGTGGCGGGGCGCCCGTCGATGGGTAAGGCGCAGCCGCTCGATGCGCGCGTCAGGACGTTGACGGGCTGGAAGCCGATGGGCGAGCTGGCGGTCGGTGATGCGCTCGCTTCGGTCGACGGCGCACCGTCGATCGTGACCGGCATCTACCCGCAGGGCGAACGCCAGGTGTATCGGGTCCGCTTTTCGGATGGGCGTTCGGCCGAATGCTGCGACGAACACCTGTGGTGCGTCCATTTCCGCGAGTGGGAAAAGCCCCGTGTGCTGTCGACCGCGGAGATTCGCACGTTGCTGACGCGCGAACGCTACCGGAACCGGTTGTGGATCGACATGCCGAGCGGCGAGTTTGGTCATCGCGAGGCGCTGCCGGTTGACCCGTGGGTACTCGGCGCGCTGCTGGGCGACGGTGCGCTCGGCGGGACTGCCGTGCGTTTCAGCGTGAAGGCCGAGGAAACGTTGAACCGGATGCGCGAGCGTGTCGACGCGTCGCTCGAACTCGAATACGCAGGCCAGTACGACTGGCGCATCAAGCGCCGGCCGTCGACGGCCACCGTGGCCCGGCCGTCCGCCAACCCGCTCAAGGCTGCACTCGAGCAACTCGGTGTGTGGGGAAGGACGAGTTACGACAAGTTCATCCCGCGTCTCTACCTCGATGCGGACAAGGACACGCGGCTGGATGTGTTGCGCGGGCTGCTCGACACGGATGGCTGGGTCGAATCGTGGGGTACGGTGCGTTATTCGACCGCCAGTGCGCAGTTGGCGAGCGACGTGCGCGAACTGGCGCGTTCGCTCGGCGCGTGGTGCCAGGTTGCCGAAAAGGCGACGAGCTTCACGGTCGACGGCGAACGCAAGGCCGGTGCGACGGCTTATATTTGCACGATCAGTCATCCGGATCCGCAGAGCCTGTTCCTGTTTGAGGGCAAGCGCGAGCGGCTGACGGCCGGCCGGACGTGCCGCAAGCTGCCGGTAATTATGGGTATCGAGCCGTCGCGCCGGACCGCCACGCAGTGCATCTCGGTGTCGCATCCGTCTCGGCTGTACGTGACCGACGATTACGTCGTCACGCACAACACGGCCTTCTCGATGAACATCGGCGAATACGTCGCGGTCGAGTACGGGTTGCCGGTCGCGGTGTTCTCGATGGAAATGCCGGGCACCCAGCTCGTGATGCGTATGCTCGGCTCGATCGGCCGGCTCGACCAGCACCGGATGCGTACCGGCCGCCTGACCGACGAGGACTGGCCGAAGCTGACGCACGCGGTGCAGAAGATGAGCGAGGCGCAGCTCTTCATCGACGAGACGGGCGGCTTGAACCCGATGGAACTGCGCTCGCGCGCGCGGCGCCTCGCGCGTCAGTGCGGCAAGCTCGGCCTGATCATCGTCGACTACCTGCAGCTGATGTCAGGTTCGTCGCAGGGCGAGAACCGCGCGACCGAAATTTCGGAAATCTCGCGCTCGCTGAAGAGTCTCGCGAAGGAGCTCGACGTGCCGGTGATCGCGCTGTCGCAGCTGAACCGCGGCCTCGAACAGCGCCCGAACAAGCGTCCGGTGATGTCGGATTTGCGCGAATCGGGCGCAATCGAACAGGACGCGGACGTGATCCTGTTCATTTATCGCGATGAGGTCTACAATCCGGACAGCCCCGACAAGGGGACGGCCGAAATCATCATCGGCAAGCAGCGTAACGGCCCGATCGGGCCTGTTCGGCTCACGTTCCTGGGGCAATACACGAAGTTCGACAATTTTGCCGGGGCGCAGACCTTCTACGGCGAGTAAAGCCGGTTGTAAACACCTATTTCGCCAATTGTTGTATCCAATCCCGGCGTGCGCATATGCGCACGTCGCGTCGGGACCGAAACCGGTACAATGTCGCCCGTTTTCGTGACAGTAGTTTGACAATCTCTCAGGAATCCCATGTTCGGTCGATTCATGCCCACCGAGGGCAAGTTCTTTGAACTCTTCAACGCGCACGCGAAGCACATCGTTTCCGGTGGCCGCGAACTCGAACTGCTGATCGACAATCTCGCCGACGCCGAGATTCACAAGCAAAACGTGCAAATCGCCGAGAAGGCCGCCGACAAGCTCACGCACGAGGCGATCGATCTGCTGCACAAGACCTTCATCACGCCGCTCGATCGCGACGAGATCCACAAGCTGATCACGACGATGGACGACATCCTCGACCTGATGGAGGACGTCGCGACGGCCGTGTCGCTGTACGACGTGCAGTCCGTCACGTCCGAGGCGAGCCAGCTCGCGCACATCGTCACGCAGTCGGCGCAGCACGTGCAGCAGGCCGTCGGCTTGCTGTCCGACATGAAGCAGTCGGCACAGATCCTCAAGCAATGCGAGGAAATCGACCGCTGGGAGTCGGAGGCCGATCGCGTGCTGCGCGCGGCGATGTCGAAGCTGTTCCGCGAGGAAGACGACGTGAAGACGCTCATCAAGCTGAAGGCGATCTACGAGCTGCTCGAAGAGATCACCGACAAGTGCGAGGACGTCGCGAACATCATCGAAGGCATCGTGCTGGAAAACGCCTGAGCGGACCACGATGCATTCGATACAACTCGCCCTATGGATGGTCGCGACGCTGGTGCTCGTCGCGCTCGTATTCGACTTCATGAACGGCTTTCACGACGCGGCGAACTCGATCGCCACCGTCGTGTCGACGGGGGTGCTGAAGCCCCAGCAGGCCGTGGTGTTCGCGGCCGCGTTCAACGTGATCGCGTATTTCATCTTCCACCTGAAAGTCGCGCAGACCGTCGGTAAAGGCACGATCGATCCCGAGATCGTCGACCATTACGTCGTGTTCGGCGCGCTGGTCGGTGCGATCGGCTGGAACGTGATTACCTGGTATTACGGGATTCCGTCGAGCTCGTCGCACGCGCTGATCGGCGGCCTCGTCGGCGCGGCGCTCGCGAAGTCCGGCTGGGGTGCGCTGAACGTCGACGGTCTGCTCAAGACGATCGCGTTCATCTTCATTTCGCCGCTGCTCGGTTTCATCCTCGGTTCGCTGTTCATGCTCGGCGTGTCGTGGCTGTATTTCCGCACCGCACCCAGCAAGGTCGACCGGCGCTTCCGCCGGCTGCAGCTGCTGTCGGCGGGCCTGTACAGCCTGGGCCACGGCGGCAACGACGCACAGAAGACGATCGGCATCATCTGGATGCTGCTGATCGCGAGCGGCTACGCGTCGGCGACCGCCGATGCGCCGCCGGCGTGGGTGATCGGCGCGTGCTACCTGTCGATGGGCCTCGGCACGCTGTTCGGCGGCTGGCGTATCGTGCGCACGATGGGTCAGAAGATCACGAAGCTCAAGCCGGTCGGCGGCTTCTGCGCGGAAAGCGGTGGCGCGATCACGCTGTTCGTCGCGTCGTTCCTCGGCATTCCGGTGTCGACCACGCACACGATTACCGGCGCGATCGTCGGTGTCGGCGCGACGCAGAAGCTGTCGGCCGTGCGCTGGGGCGTGGCCGGCAACATCGTGTGGGCGTGGGTGCTGACGCTGCCGGCAGCCGCGCTGTTCGCGGCCGGCGGGTGGTGGCTCGGGCATCAGATCTTCTGATCGCCGACACGCCCGGATCGACATGAAAAATGCGCCGCAAGCCGAAAGGCTGCGGCGCATTTCTTTTGGGGTGGCCAAAGCGTGCTGCGGCGTGGCTAGGGCGGCTGCGAATGCCGTCGACGTCACCGTCGCTCGGCAAGAACGAGCGGTCAGTAACTGCCGTTCGCGAATCGCGCGATCGGATCGTCGGCCGTACTCGTGCGCGGACTGACGGGCGCGGATTGCGTCGACGCGCGCCACACCTGCACGGGCGCGGACTCGCTGCTGCGTACGGGTGCCGACGCGGTGGCGGGCGGCGGTTCGGCATCGAACGCGGCGGCCTGGGCGGCCGTCAGCGCGGTCGTCGGAATCTGCGTGCCGACTTCCGTCGGCGCGGCCGGTACGGCATTGGCCGTCATCGCGGTTGCATCGTCATTTACCGACGTGGCCTGCTGCCGGGCCACCTGCATCCGCGGTGGCGGCGGTTCGTACGGATCGGCGGCCCGGGCTGCCGGTGCAACTGCGGCAGCCGTCACGACCGGCGTGCTCGGAACGGCCGGAGCGGGAGCCGGCGCCTGCGTCGCTCTCGCTTGCGACGACGCAGTCGCGGGCTGCCGCGGCGCGGTGGCAGCCGTCACGACCACCGGCGCGGCTGCGACAGCCGGCGAATTGCGCGGCTCGTCGCGCTTGGCCTCGTAGGTCGGCGCATCGAACGGCGTCGGGGCCGAGCGCGGCGGCGCGACGCGGCGAATGCCGTCGAATCGCTTGGCCCAGTACGGGTTCGTCAGATAGTCGAGCCGCACGGTGCCGCCCGTCGACGGCGCATTGACGAAGCGCAGTTTGCCGACATAGATGCCGACGTGCGAATGCGGCCGTCCGGTCGTGTTGAAGAAAATCAGGTCGCCCGGCGCGATCTCGTCAGGTTCGATCGACACGCCGCGACCGCTCATGTCGGCGGTCGTGCGCGGCAGGTTCACGTCGGCCGCGCGCCCGATCACGTAGCGCACGAGCCCGCTGCAGTCGAAGCCGCTCGTCGGCGTGTTGCCGCCCCAGCGATACGGGACGCCGACGAGACTCATCGCCTGGATCGAGATTTCTTCCTGACCGACGCTGTGGTCGACGAATTTCGGGAAATTGGCGGGCGCGGGGAACGCGCGCGGCGTCGTGATCTTCATGCCCGACGCGGAACGCGATGCCGACTGCGGCGGCACGCTGGAGCAGGCCGCAAGCAGGGAGACGACGGCGACGGGAACCCAGATTCGAAGCATGGCAAGGCGGGCGAGCGCGACGCGCTCGCGAATCGTATGACAACAGACAGACCCGATGGTAGACGCTCGGACGGGGCTTAAGCAACCATTCTTGAGAATTTACTTGAAGTTTCGCGCGTAAACTGCATTGTTGCGTGACGAAGCGTTACCTTTGTCTTCGACCCCAAATAAAAACGGCGCTCCGAAAACGGAGCGCCGCGTGGCGTCGAAAGCCGGCCGATCGGCCGGCGGGCGCGTTACAGAATGTCCGACGCGTAGTCGGCGAGCCGCGAGCGTTCGCCGCGCGCGAGGGTCACGTGGCCGCTGTGGCCCCAGCCCTTGAAGCGGTCGACGACGTAGGTCAGGCCCGAGCTACCTTCGGTCAGGTAGGGCGTGTCGATCTGCGCGATGTTGCCGAGGCACACGATCTTCGTGCCGGGGCCCGCGCGCGTGACGAGCGTCTTCATCTGCTTCGGCGTCAGGTTCTGCGCCTCGTCGATGATCAGGTACTTGTCGACGAACGTGCGGCCGCGCATGAAGTTCATGCTCTTCACCTTCAGACGCGAACGAATCAGCTCCTGCGTCGCCGCACGGCCCCATTCGCCGGCCGCGTCGTCGGTCTTCTGCAGCACCTCGAGGTTGTCGTCGAATGCGCCCATCCACGGCTGCATCTTCTCTTCCTCGGTGCCGGGCAGGAAACCGATGTCCTCACCGACGGGCACGGTCGCGCGCGTCACGATGATCTCGTTGTAGCGCTTGTCGTCGAGCACCTGCGCGAGGCCGGCCGCGAGCGCGACGAGCGTCTTGCCGGTGCCGGCCTGGCCGAGCAGCGTGACGAAGTCGATCTCGGGGTTCATCAGCAGGTTCAGCGCGAAATTCTGCTCGCGGTTGCGCGCGGTGATGCCCCACACGTTATTCTTGTGGTGGCTGTAGTCGCGCAGCGTTTGCAACAGCGCCGTCTTGCCGTTCAGCTCGCGGACGATCGCATGGAACGTCGGCTCGCCGTTCTGCGGCTCGAGATAGACGAACTCGTTGACGAGCATCGACGCGACCAGCGGGCCGGTCACGCGGTAATACGTGGTACCCGTCTTCGTGTCCTGCCAGCTCTCCATGCCCTTCGCATGCTTGGTCCAGAAGTCCTGCGGCAGCTCGCGCACGCCGTTGTACAGGAGATCCGAATCCTCGAGCACCTGGTCGTTGAAGTAGTCTTCCGCGGGCAGGCCGAGTGCGTGCGCCTTGATCCGCATGTTGATGTCTTTCGACACCAGCACGACCTGGCGATCGGGCCGGTCGCGCTGCAGCGCGCGCACGACGCCGAGGATCTGGTTGTCGGCCTTGCCTTCGGGCAGGCCTTCGATGGGCGCGATGTCGGCGAGCTTCGTCTGGAAGTACAGGCGGCCGAGCGCGTCGCGGCTGCCGAGGCGCGACAGCGGAATGCCGGCCGAGATCGGGCCGCCGTCGGCGACGAGCGCGTCGAGCGTACGGCTGACCTGGCGCGCATTGCGTGCGACTTCGGACATCCCCTTCTTGTGGTTGTCGAGTTCCTCGAGCGTCATCATCGGCAGATAGACGTCGTGTTCCTCGAAGCGGAAGAGGCTGCTCGGGTCGTGCATCAGCACGTTGGTGTCGAGCACGAACAGCTTCTGCAGTTCGGCTTCGGCGGGCTTGCGGCTGCGCGACTTCGTCGCGGCGCCGGCATCGCGCGCGGGCGCGGCGGCCGGTTTGTCGGCGGCCGGCTTGTCGTTGCGTGCGACGACCGGTGCCGCCGGTTCGGCGGGCGTCTGCAGCGGCTGCAGCAGCGCGGCCGTCTGCCTCGTCTTGCGGCCGCGCGCGGGGGCGCTTGCGGCCTCGGGCGCCGAAGACGCGACGGCGCGCAGCGGCGCGGCCGTGTTCGCGGCTTCGATCATCGGTTGGGCCACGCTGGCCGGACCATAGTCACCGGCTGTGGATGCGTCCCCTTCGGCGGATTTCTTCGCGGCTTTCGCGGGCCGCGCTTTCGCCTTGTATTCGTCGGGCGGCAGCAGGCTGCCGAGCTTGCTGGGGGGAGTAGGCAAAGGCATGGTGTCCCTCGGGAGGAATCGTGTCGCATGGCGTGCGCCGCTGATCGCATCCTGCGTGACGTAGACGCATGCAGTTTGCGCGCGGTGGCGCACAGGAATTTCGTCTAGCCGGTTCGCCTAAGTGTCGATCAGCTCCTCGATGCGGTAAAGGCCGGACCGGGGCGGGCCGGCGCGCGTTCCATAAAAAAAGCCGCTGCCCCGTCGACAGGGACATGCGGCTCGGCTGATGCCGTCGCGATGCGCGTCAGGTGCCGTGAAGCATTGCAACAGGCACCGGCGCAGCTACGAGAAATATGGGGCGAACTGGCATTCATTGCGGCCCAATATAACGCGCCTCAAAGCGCTTGTACAGCCTTTAGCACGTCGTCCACGTGACCCGGTACCTTGATGCCGCGCCATGCCTGTCGGAGCACGCCGTCGGCGTCGATCAGGAACGTCGAGCGCTCGATTCCGCGCACTTCCTTGCCATACATTTTCTTCATCTTGATGACATCGAACAACGCGCACAGCGCTTCGTCGGCATCGGAGATCAGCGGGAACGGCAGTTCGAGCTTGGCCTTGAAATTGTCGTGCGAGCGGAGGCTGTCGCGCGACACGCCGATGACTTCCGCACCGGCTTTCTTGAACTTCGGATAGAGATCGCGGAACTGCAGCCCTTCGGTCGTGCAGCCCGGCGTGTTGTCCTTCGGATAGAAGTACAGCACGAGCTTCTTGCCCTTCAGGCCGGACAGCGAAATGTCGCCGCCCGTGGCCGGTGCGGTGAAATCGGGAACTTGACGGTCAACTTCGACGGACACGTGCTTCTCCTGTTGTTATGGAATGGCGCCGCTGCGGCGGCGCGGTTCGGCGGGGCGTCGCGGCAGCGCGCCGCAAGGGCGGGGCGGCGACGCCGGCTCGCGCGAATTCAGTCGGGCTGGACGACCAGTTCGCCGGAGCGGCCGGGGATTTCGCCCCACGCGACAGGGTACGATGGCAGCGAGTCGCGGTCCAGCGTCGCGTGGTAGTCGCCCATCGTCGCGAACGTATGGCCTTGCGCGCGCCAGCCGGCGAGCAGTTGCTCGAACACCGGCGCGAGCTTCTGGCCTTCCAGCTCCGCATGCAGCGTGAATACCTGGTCGTGCGGATTGGTTTCGGTGAACTTGAGGATGTGCGCGGCGACGTTGTGCGTGTCGATGCCGTCGACGCCGAGCACTTCGTCGAGCGTCGGCAGCGTGGTCGGCATCTGCACGTGCGACAGCGTGCGGCCGCCGACGACGGGCAGGTACGGCGAATGGCCGCGACCGTCGGATGCGTAGCGCATTCCCCATGCGTCGATCTGCTCGAACGCGGCGTCGTTCATCTGCCAGCCGGCCGCGCCGTGCGTGACGGGCGGCGCGCCGAAGATCTCGACGAAGCGCGCGTGACTCTTCTGCATTTCACGGGCGGTCCAGTCGCGATCGCGTGCACGCACGTTGTCCTGCCAGACCACGTGATCCCACGTGTGGATCCCGCATTCGAAGCCGGCCTCGTGAATCGCGCGCATGTCGGCGATCGCGCGACGGCCGATGTCGGGGCCGGGCAGCAGCACGCCGTACATCAGCTGCTTCACGCCGTAGTGTTCGACCACCGACGTGCGCGACACCTTCTTCAGGAAGCCGGGGCGGAACACGCGCCGCAGCGCCCAGCCCGTGTGATCGGGCCCGAGACTGAAGAGGAAGGTCGCGCGCGCGTTGAAGCGGTCGAAGATGCGCGCGAGGTTCGGCACGCCTTCGCGCGTGCCGCGCAGCGTGTCGACGTCGATCTTGAGGACGATGCGAGCCAAGCGAACGTCCCGGTCAGCCTTGCTGTTCGACGAGCGCGCGCGCGTCGGCGACGTGGCCGCGATACGCTTCGAAGATGTTGCGCAGCGCGTCGTCGAACGTCGCCTGCGGCGCCCAGCCGAGTTCCTGCATCGTGTTGTCGATCTTCGGCACGCGGTTCTGCACGTCCTGGTAGCCGTTGCCGTAGTAGGCGCCGGACGTCGTTTCGACGAGCTTCACCTGCTTGGCCGAATCGGCGTACTCGGGGAATTCCGCGGCCAGTTCGAGCATCTTGTGCGCGAGTTCGCGAACCGAGAAGTTGTTCTTCGGATTCCCGATGTTGTAGATCTTGCCCGACGCGACGCCGCCCTGGTTGTCGATGATCTTCATCAGCGCGCTGATGCCGTCGCCGATGTCGGTGAACGCGCGCTTCTGCGAGCCGCCGTCGACGAGGCTGATGTTCTCGCCGCGCACGATGTGGCCGAGGAACTGCGTGACCACGCGCGAGCTGCCTTCCTTCGGCGTGTAAATCGAGTCGAGGCCCGGGCCGATCCAGTTGAACGGACGGAACAGCGTGAAGTTCAGGCCTTCCATCCCGTAGCCCCAGATCACGCGGTCCATCAGCTGCTTCGAGCACGCGTAGATCCAGCGCGGCTTGTTGATCGGACCGTAGGTGAGCGCCGACGCGTCCGGGTCGAACTGCTCGTCCGAGCACATGCCGTAGACCTCGGAGGTCGACGGGAATACGAGGTGCTTGCCGTACTTGACGGCCGAGCGCACGATCGGCAGGTTCGCCTCGAAGTCGAGCTCGAACACGCGCAGCGGCTGCTGGACGTAGGTCGCCGGCGTCGCGATTGCGACGAGCGGCAGGATCACGTCGCACTTCTTCACGTGATACTCGACCCACTCCTTGTTGATCGTGATGTCGCCTTCGAAGAAATGCATCCGCTCGTGGTTGACGAGGTCGCCCAGCCGGTCGGTCTGCATGTCCATGCCGAACACTTCCCAATCGGTGGTTTCAAGAATGCGCTTCGACAGGTGATGGCCGATGAAGCCGTTCACACCCAGGATCAGGACTTTTTTTGCTTTCATGAATGACGGGAAGAATGAATGAACTGCGCGAATTCCGCGGGCGTCACGACGGTTTCGCTGCCGTCGCGCTGCTGCCAGAGCTCGAGAATGGATAGGGCGCGGCTGTCGCCGCAGACGCCGAATAGCGCATTATCGCTTACGTGCAGGCCGGGCGGCAAATCCGCCGCGGCGGCCGCTGCCGCGCTGCCGGGCGCTGCAAGGCGCGCACGCGCGATCACGAAGCGCGCGCCGTCGACGTCCGTGAATGCGCCCGGATACGGGGGCGCGACCGCGCGCACCAGGTTGTAGACCTGCGCGGCCGGCTTCGACCAGTCGACGCGGCCGTCCTCGGGCTTGCGCCCGCCGTAGTAGCTGCCGGTCGCGAGATCGTTCGGCAGGTGCGGCGCCTCGCCCGCGAGCAGCGCGGGCAGCACGCGCCACAGCGTCTGCTCGGCGGCCACCGTGACCTTGTCGAACACCTGCGCGGCCGTATCGTCCGGCAGGATCGGCACCGCCGTCTGGCCGATGATCGCGCCCGCGTCGGGCTTCGCGGCCATCTCGTGCAGCGTCGCGCCGGTCTCGGTCTCGCCGTTCAGCACGGCCCAGTTGGTCGGTACCCGACCCCGGTATTTCGGCAGCAGCGAACCGTGCATGTTGTACGCGCCGCGCGGCGCGATCGCGAGCAGGTCCACCGGCAGCATGTGCCGGTAGTAGAACGAGAAGATGAAATCGGGCCGCGCGTCGGACACCGCGCGGCGCAGCGCCGGATCGGCCGGGTCGGCCGGCGTGAGCACCGGAATGCCGTGCTCGGCCGCGACGGACGCGACGCTGCCGAACCAGATGTTCTCGTTCGGATTGTCCTCGTGCGTGACGACCAGCGCGACGTCGACGCCGCGCGCGAGCAGCACCTGCAAGCACCGCACGCCGACGTTGTGATACGCGAAGACGACCGCGCGCGGCTTCATTGCGCGGCTCCCGGGCGGTTCGCGGCGGCCGGCACCGGCGGCATGCCGTCGTGCTGCTCGAGCACGGCCTGGATCAGGTAGCGGGGACGCGCGCGCACCTGCTGGTAGATGCGACCGACGTATTCGCCGAGCAGGCCGAGCGCGAAGATGATCACGCCGAGCAGGAAGAACGTGATCGCGAACAGCGTGAACACGCCTTGCACTTCCGCGCCGACGATGAAGCGGCGCACCAGCAGCAGCACGAACAGCGCGGCGGAGCCGAGCGACAGGATCACGCCGATGAACGACAGCCACTGCAGCGGCACGACCGAGAAGCCCGTCACGAGGTCGAAGTTCAGCCGGATCAGGCTGTACAGCGAATACTTCGATTCGCCCGCGAAGCGT
Organism: Burkholderia sp. BCC1047; assembly: GCF_902833155.1. Classification (NCBI taxonomy): domain Bacteria; kingdom Pseudomonadati; phylum Pseudomonadota; class Betaproteobacteria; order Burkholderiales; family Burkholderiaceae; genus Burkholderia; species Burkholderia sp. BCC1047. Next base: position 37,664 of record NZ_CADFEH010000007.1, read on the forward strand.
TCCTCGTGCGCGACTTCGATCTCGGTCGGGTTCTGCGCGAACGTGTACGCGAGCGCGGGGATGAACGTGTTGACTTCGCCGCACACGTTGATCGTGTCGATGATGCGGCGGCTGTACGCGCGCAGCATGCAGCCCTGGTCGGTCATCTTGATGCGCGTGATGCGCTCGCGCAGCCGGTTCATCATCTGCGACGCCTTGCGCCGCCACAGGCTGTCCTGGCGCTGCTTGCGGATCGAGCCGACGTAGTCGTAGCCCTCGCGCATCTTCGCGATCAGCTTGCCGATTTCCTCGGGCGGGTTCTGCAGGTCGGCGTCGAGCGTGATGACGATCTCGCCGCGCGATTGCGCGAAGCCCGCGAGGATCGCCATGTGCTGGCCGTAGTTGCCGTTGAGCAGCACGACGCGCGTCGTGTCGGGCCGTACGTGGAACTGATCGGCGAGCATCGCGGCCGAGCGGTCGCGGCTGCCGTCGTTGATCAGGATCACTTCGTACGACGTGTCGAGTGCGTCGAGCGCCGGATACAGCCGCGCGAACAGCGCGGCGAGGCCGTCTTCCTCGTTGTATACGGGGATGATGACCGATACTTCGGGCCGGTCGGTGTCCAGATGCGCGGCGCCCGAATGCCCGGCGCGTGCTTCAAGGTGACTCATGTACGCTTATTTTCCGTATTGTTCGCAAATCTGATTGACGGCGTCGGCCACGCGACGCACGTCGCCTTCCGTCATCTGCGTAAACAGCGGCAGCGTGACGGTCGACGCGCCGTACCGTTCGGCGTGGGGGAACATGCCCTCCTTGAAACCGCGCGCACGGTACAGCGTGAAAAGATGGATCGCCGGGTAGTGGATGCCGGTGCCGATGCCGCGTTCCTTCATCTGCGCCATGAATTCGGCGCGCGTGATCGTCAGCCGCTCGAGCGGCAGCGTGACCAGGAACATGTGCCAGTTGCCGTTCTCGAATTCGGCGACCGGCAGGCCAAGGCCCAGCTTCACGGCCGCGCCGCCGTCGAACGCGGCGAAATACGCGCGGGCGAGCGCGCGGCGCTGCGCGGTGAAGCGCTCGATGTGCGGCAGCTGGCCGAGGCCGACGCGCGCGGCGACGTCGGTCAGGTTGTACTTGCCGCCGAGCACGTCGCAGTCCATCCCGTCGAAGCCGGTGCGCGTGATGCCCTGCAGCCGGTACTTCTGCGCGAGCACGGCTTCGTCCTCGTTGTTCAGCACGAGCGCGCCGCCTTCGATCGTCGTCAGATTCTTGTTCGCGTGGAAGCTGAACGACACGATGTCGCCGATCGCGCCGATGCGCTTGCCGTGCCACGTCGAGCCGAACGCCTGCGCGGCATCCTCGATCACGCGCAGTTTGTGCGCGCGGGCGATCGCGTACAGGCGGTCCAGGTCGACCGGCAGGCCGGACAGGAACACGGGGATGATCGCCTTCGTGCGCGGCGTGATCGCCTGCTCGAGCTTGTCGAGGTCGATGTTGCGCGTGACGGGATCGATGTCCGCGAACACGGGCGTCGCGCCGGTTTCGATGATCACGTTGCTGGTCGAGACCCACGACGCCGGCGTCGTGATCACCTCGTCGCCGGGGCCGACGCCCGCGATGCGCAGGCCGATCTCGAGCGTGCAGGTGCCCGAATTGAACGCGCGGACCGGACGGCCGCCGCAGTACTCGGACAGCGCGGCTTCGAATTTCTGGCACTGCGGGCCGGTGGTGATCCAGCCCGAACGGAGCACGTCCACGACGCCCTGGATGGTTTCCTCATCGATCTCGGGGCGGGTGAACGGCAGAAACGGAGCGGTAGTCTGGCTCATGAACGCGTTGGGCCTGTAATGGCGTGTAATAAAAGGGTCGGGCGATCCGTCCGAAACCGGCATTAAACACCGGTTGGCCGATTCGCACCGTGATTTTTTGTAGGCGGACGCTTAACGAACGCCGGGGCCGCGGGCCGCGCTCAACTGCGCGCGAGCACGAGCACGCCGATCAGGATGATGCCGATGCCGACGAATTTCTGGATCGACAGCACCTCGCCGAACAGATACCACGCCGCGAACGCGTTGACGACGTAGCCGAGCGACAGCATCGGGTATGCGATCGACACGTCGACCCGCGACAGCCCGACGATCCACACGACGACGCTCAGCACGTAGCAGCCGAGCCCGCCGATGATCGGCAGCTGGGTCGCGATCTTGAACCCGACCGGGATGATGTTCGCACGGCTGAATTCGAAGTGTCCAACGGCGTTGACGCCGGCTTTCAGCAGAAGTTGCGCACAGGCGTTGAGCATCACGCCGGTGATGATGCAGACGAACGAAACGGGATTCATGCGAAGGACGTCCTTACGATTGCGGTTTCTCGACGATCACGCGGCGGTTGTCGCGCGCGACCACGCGCATCGGCACGCCTTCCTTGGCCAGCGCGTCGTACTGGCCGGGCGGCATGATCGCGAGCGCATGGGTGTCCTGCTTCCAGCGCGTGACCCATTCGCCGACGGTCGGGATCCACTTGTTCGGCTCGACCGAGATTCCGAACGCGAGCTCGTCCTGGCGCTGGACCATGATCGTCGTGTGGCCCATGTAGAACGGGAACGTGTGATCGAGCATTTCGATCGAGTAGAACGGCGTGTCGGGCGGCAGCTTCGCCAGTTCGGCGCGCACGGCCGGCGCGAGCAGCGCGCCCGAGCTGTAGCGGCCGAATTCGTCGTGCCCGGTGCCGCCGATCGTGCCGAACGCGAGCCATGCGGCGCCGAACGCGGCGAGCGCGGCGGCCACGCCCGCGCGGCGGTTCAGCCACGCGGCCGCGAGCGTCAGCGCGGCCGAGACCGCGAGACCGGCGTACAGCCACATCTGGAACGCGCGGTACAGCGCGTTCGGCGTGCGGGCGTCGCCCTGGTACGCGAGGAAGATGATCCCGAACGCCGCGGCGACGAAGAACACGAGATAGCCGAGCAGGTGGCGGCGGAAGCGCTCGGCCGTCATCAGCGGCAGGTACGCGCCGATGATCAGCGCGAGCGCCGGCGCGACCGGCAGCACGTACGAGATCAGCTTCGAATGCGACGCGCTGAAGAACAGGAAGATGAACGCGCTCCAGATCAGCAGCACGAGCATCGGCGAGAAGCCGTTCGGCTGGCGCGGCATGCGCAGCGCATGGCGGATGCTCTGCCACGCGACCGACAGCCACGGCAGGAAGCCGACCAGCAGCACCGGCAGGAAGTAGTACAGCGGGCCCGGGCGGTTCTGTTCCGGGGTCAGGTACCGGCGGAACTGCTGGACGACGAAGAAGAAGTTGAAGAATTCGGGGTTGCGCTGCTGGACGAGCACGAACCACGGCGTGACGATCGCGAAGAAGATCACGAGCCCGCTGACCAGATACAGGCGCTTCCACAGCGCCCAGTCGCGCGCGATCATCGTATACAGCACGAGCACGGCGCCCGGCAGGATCAGCCCGACGAGGCCCTTGGACAGCACCGCGAACGCCATCGCGGCCCAGCATGCCCACATCCAGCCGCGCACCGCGGCCGGGCGCAGCCCGGGCCGCTGCGCGAGCAGCAGCGAGCACAGCGACAGCGCCATCCAGAACGCGAGCCCCATGTCGAGCGCGTTGAAGTGACCCATCAGGTTCCAGTAAGGCGCGCTGGCCAGCACGACGGCCGCGAGGAAGCCCGACAGCGGGTTGAACAGGCGCGCGCCGGTGTAGCCGACGAGCAGCACGCCGGCGAAGCTCGCGACGGCGGTATACAGGCGCGCCTGCCATTCGCCGATGCCGAACCACGCGAACGTCAGCGCGTTCAGCCAGGTTTGCAGCGGCGGCTTCTCGAAGTACTTGTAGCCGTTGTAGCGCGGCGTGATCCAGTCGCCGGTGACGAACATCTCGCGCGCCATTTCCGCATAGCGGCCTTCGTCGCTCGGGATCAGGTGGCGCAGCCCGAGCGGCGCGAACCAGACGATCGCGAACGCGACGAGCAGGAGGACGAGCGTGATGCGATTGAGCGGTAGCCTCGACGGCGTATCGTTCATGGGTTTTCAGCCTGTTGGTTGTTGTGACGGGCCGCCGGCGGGGTGCGCCGGGGGCGGGCGGCCTGGCCGGGGCGATCCGGGGATCGACCCGCTGCGCCGGCCCGTGTTTTACCGCATCGGGGATTAACGTTCAATTAAGAGCGCGGCGGCGACTTTGCGGCCTTCGGCCATCAGGATGTTGTAGGTGCGGCAGGCGGCCTGGAAATCCATCGTCTCGACGCCGATCCGCTTCGCGGTGAGCGCCGCGACGAGCCGCGGGTGCGGGAAGCGCAGCCGCGCGCCGCTGCCGAAGATCACGAGTTCGGGCGTCGGGTCGAGCAGCATCGCGAAATGCTCGGGCGCGAGCGCGTCGAACGACGACACGGGCCAGGCCTGGACCGGCGCGCCGGGCAGCACGATGACGCTCGTTTCATGGCGTTCGAGATTGACGTCGACATAATCGGGGCCGTAGCCGGTGACGGTGTTGAGCGCGCCGCTCGTGTCCTGGTGCAGTTTCAAATCGGTATTCCGCGGTTCCGTAGGGGAATGGATTGGCCCGGCCGCAAGGGCCCGGCGGGCCGGTTTCGCGCGCCCGGCCACGCGCGGACGCCCGACGGCGCGGGCCCGGCGCGGCTATGGTGCATTGCGAAAGTCGGCCAAAATCCGCTAAATTATAACTTTTTGGTCGCCTGCGGGCGCCACTTGCGTCGTGCGTCGCCACAAGCCGCGTCCGACCGCCGCTTTTTCCCAGTCTAGACAGCGCGCACAGACCGGCCGCTTTCCAGTTTTGATCCCGTCCCCCGGCCGCAAGGCCAACCCAGGAACCGTGTCGTCGTGAAACCGATTCAGAAGTCGAACAAGCTGCTCAACGTCTGCTACGACATCCGTGGCCCGGTGCTCGAGCACGCGAAGCGCCTCGAGGAAGAAGGCCACCGCATCATCAAGCTGAACATCGGCAACCTCGCGCCGTTCGGTTTCGACGCGCCGGACGAAATCATCCAGGACATGATCCGCAACCTGCCGGCATCGTCCGGCTATTCGGATTCGAAGGGCGTGTTCTCGGCGCGCAAGGCCGTGATGCACTACACGCAGGAAAAGGGCGTGGTCGGCGTCGGCCTCGACGACATCTACATCGGCAACGGCGCGTCCGAGCTGATCGTGATGGCGACCCAGGCGCTGCTGAACGACGGCGACGAAGTGCTGCTGCCCGCGCCCGACTACCCGCTGTGGACGGCGGCCGTGAGCCTGTCGGGCGGCACGCCCGTGCACTACGTGTGCGACGAGCAGAACGCGTGGATGCCCGATCTCGACGACATCCGCAGCAAGATCACGCCGAACACGAAGGCGATCGTCGTGATCAACCCGAACAACCCGACCGGCGCGCTTTATTCCGACGAATTGCTGCTCGAGCTGCTCGCGATCGCGCGCGAGCACGGGCTGATCGTGTTCGCGGACGAGGTCTACGACAAGATCGTCTACGACGGCCTCGAGCACACGGCGCTCGGCGCGCTGTCGGAGGACGTGATCACCGTCACGTTCAACAGTTTGTCGAAGAGCTATCGGTCGTGCGGCTATCGCGCGGGCTGGATGGCCGTGTCGGGCCTCGGCGGCGACAACCGCCGGCGCGCGAAGGATTACCTGGAAGGGCTCGGCATCCTGTCGTCGATGCGCCTGTGCGCGAACGTGCCCGGCCAGTTCGCGATCCAGACGGCGCTCGGCGGCTACCAGAGCATCAACGAGCTGATCGTGCCGAGCGGGCGCCTGTACAAGCAGCGCGAACTCGCGTATGACATGCTGACGTCGATCCCGGGCGTGACCTGCGTGAAGCCGCAGGCCGCGCTGTACATGTTTCCGCGCCTCGACCCGAAGCTCTACCCGATCCAGAACGACCAGCAGTTCATCCTCGACCTGTTGCTCGAGGAGCGCGTGCTGCTGGTGCAGGGCACGGGTTTCAACTGGGCGACGCCGGACCACTTCCGCGTGGTCTTCCTGCCGAACCTCGACGACCTGACCGATTCGATCAACCGGATCGCACGCTTCCTCGACGGCTACCGCAAGCGCCATTCGGTCTGAGCGGGCAGCGTCTCACGGAACTCACTACTTCTTACTCATCGATCACACGCAGCATGGAACCGATCAAAGTTGGCCTGTTGGGCTTCGGCACCGTCGGCAGCGGCACCTTCACGGTGTTGCACCGCAACCAGGAAGAAATCAAACGACGCGCGGGGCGCGGCATCGAGGTCGCGCGCATTGCCGTGCGCAACCCGGCCAAGGCGCAGGCGGCGCTCGGCGCGCACGCCGGCACCGCGCAGATCACCGACGATTTCAACGCGGTCGTCGACGATCCGTCGATCGCGATCATCGCCGAGATGATCGGCGGCACGGGCATCGCGCGCGAGCTCGTGCTGCGCGCGATCGCGAACGGCAAGCACGTCGTGACGGCGAACAAGGCGCTGCTCGCGGTGCACGGCACCGAGATCTTCGAAGCCGCGCGCGAGAAGGGCGTGATGGTCGCGTTCGAGGCGGCCGTCGCCGGCGGCATCCCGATCATCAAGGCGCTGCGCGAGGGCCTGACCGCGAACCGCATCCAGTACATCGCCGGCATCATCAACGGCACGACGAACTACATCCTGTCCGAAATGCGCGACCGCGGGCTCGACTTCGCGACCGCGCTGAAGGCCGCGCAGGCGCTCGGCTACGCGGAGGCCGATCCGACCTTCGACATCGAGGGCGTCGACGCCGCGCACAAGGCGACGATCATGAGCGCGATCGCGTTCGGCGTGCCGGTGCAGTTCGACCGCGCGTATGTCGAGGGCATCAGCAAGCTCGACGCGACCGACATCCGCTACGCGGAAGAGCTCGGCTACCGGATCAAGCTGCTCGGCATCGCGCGCCGCGCCGCAAACGGCATCGAGCTGCGTGTGCACCCGACGCTGATCCCGGAAAAGCGCTTGCTCGCGAACGTCGAGGGCGCGATGAACGCGGTCGTCGTGCACGGCGACGCAGTCGGCACGACGCTGTACTACGGCAAGGGCGCGGGCGCGGAGCCGACCGCTTCGGCCGTCGTCGCGGATCTCGTCGACGTCACGCGCCTGCATACGGCCGATCCCGAGCATCGCGTGCCGCACCTCGCGTTCCAGCCGGACAGCCTGTCGAACACGCCGATTCTGCCGATCGAGGAAGTGACGAGCGGCTACTACCTGCGCCTGCGCGTCGCCGATCAGACCGGCGTGCTCGCCGCGATCACGCGCATCCTCGCCGAATCGGGCATCTCGATCGACGCGCTGCTGCAGAAGGAGTCCGAGCAGATCGACGGCGCGAACGGCGAAACCGACATCATCCTGATCACGCACGAGACGGTCGAGAAGAACGTCAACGCGGCGATCGCGCAAATCGAGAGCCTCGCGACCGTCGTGTCGAAGGTGACGAAGCTGCGCATGGAAGCGCTGAACTGAGGCTGACGACATGAACTACATCTCCACGCGCGGCGCCGGCATCGGCGAGCGCCATACGTTCTCCGACATCCTGCTCGGCGGTCTCGCGAAGGACGGCGGGCTCTACCTGCCGGCCGAGTATCCGAAGGTGTCCGCCGACGAGCTCGCGCGCTGGCGCACGCTGCCGTACGCGGATCTCGCGTTCGAGATCCTGTCGAAGTTCTGCGACGACGTGCCGGCCGACGACCTGCGCGCGATCACGCGCCGCACGTACACGGCTGCCGTGTACAGCAACACGCGCCACGGCGAGAACGCATCCGACATCACGCCGCTGAAGACGCTCGGCACCGAGCACGGCACGGCGCTGTCGCTGCTCGAACTGTCGAACGGCCCGACGCTCGCGTTCAAGGACATGGCGATGCAGCTGCTCGGCAACCTGTTCGAGTACACGCTTGCGAAGCACGGCGAAGCGCTGAACATCCTCGGCGCGACGTCGGGCGATACCGGCAGCGCGGCCGAATACGCGATGCGCGGCAAGGCCGGCGTGCGCGTGTTCATGCTGTCGCCGCACAAGAAGATGAGCGCGTTCCAGACGGCCCAGATGTTCAGCCTGCAGGATCCGAACATCTTCAACCTCGCGGTCGAAGGCGTGTTCGACGACTGCCAGGACATCGTGAAGGCCGTATCGAACGATCACGCATTCAAGGCGCAGCAGAAGATCGGCACCGTCAACTCGATCAACTGGGCGCGCGTCGTCGCGCAGGTCGTGTACTACTTCAAGGGCTATTTCGCGGCGACGCAGTCCAACGACGAGCGCGTGTCGTTCACGGTGCCGTCGGGCAACTTCGGCAACGTCTGCGCGGGCCACATCGCGCGGATGATGGGGCTGCCGATCGCGAAGCTGGTGGTCGCGACCAACGAGAACGACGTGCTCGACGAGTTCTTCCGCACCGGCGCATACCGCGTGCGCAGCGCCGAGCACACCTATCACACGAGCAGCCCGAGCATGGACATCTCGAAGGCATCGAACTTCGAGCGCTTCGTGTTCGACCTGCTCGGCCGCGATCCGGCCCGCGTGATGCAACTGTTCCGCGACGTCGAGGAGAAGGGCGGCTTCGATCTCGCGGCCAGCGGCGATTTCGCGCGCGTCGCCGAATTCGGTTTCGTGTCCGGCCGCAGCAGCCACGCCGACCGCATCGCGACGATCCGAGACGTGTTCTCGCGCTACGACACGATGATCGATACGCATACGGCCGACGGCGTGAAGGTCGCGCGCGAGCATCTGGAGGCCGGCGTGCCGATGGTCGTGCTCGAGACGGCGCAGCCGATCAAGTTCGGCGAGACGATCCGCGAAGCGCTCGATCGCGAAGCCGAGCGGCCGGCCGCATTCGACGGGCTCGAGGCGCTGCCGCAGCGCTTCGAGGTCGTGAAGGCCGACGCGCAGCAGGTGAAGGACTTCATCGCCGCCCATACGGGCGCATGATGTGCCGCCGGGCGCGAGCCCGGCGTGCAGGCAGGACGGCCGGAATGCCGATTCGTCGAACGGATCGGGGTTCCGGCCGTTTCGTTTGGCCCGCGGGTTGGGTACGCGGACATCGCATGTGGCGCGAAATGCGCGAAACAAGTGTCAGACCTGCGGGTTCGCGCCGATCACAGTCTTCGCATGTTCGCCATGTCGCGCATGCGTACGGCGGCGTCGCTACAATGACGTATTGATTCCAACGATCCCCGATTCCATCGATGTCGAACCCGAATCCCGCGGCGCCGCGCGCGCCGATGCTGTCGACCGCCGAGGCGCTCGCCGCGCTGCTCGATGCCGCGAAGCCGCTGCCCGGCGCCGAAACCGTCGCCACGCTCGACGCGCTCGGCCGCGTGCTAGCGGCCGACGTCAGCTCGCCGCTCGACGTGCCGCCGATGCATACCAGCGCGATGGACGGCTATGCGGTGCGCGTGGCCGACCTGCTGCACGGCGATCGGCGCTTGCCGGTGTCGCAACGCATTCCGGCCGGGCATCCGGCCGCGCCGCTCGCGGCCGGCACGGCCGCGCGGATCTTCACCGGCGCGACGGTGCCGCCCGGCGCCGACGCCGTCGTGATGCAGGAGCAGACGTTGGCCGACGGCGACGCTGTCGAGATCCTGCACACGCCGAAGGCCGGCGAATGGATCACCGCGCAGGGCGCGGACATTCGTCAGGGTTCGGTGATCCTGTCGGCCGGCACGCGGCTCACGCCGCAGGCGCTCGGCCTCGCCGCATCGGTCGGCTGCGCGCAACTGTCGGTCGCGCGGCGGATTCGCGTGGCGGTGTTCTTCACCGGCGACGAACTGACGATGCCCGGCGAGCCGCTGAAGCCCGGCGCGATCTACAACTCGAACCGCTTCACGCTGCGCGGGCTGCTCGAGCGGCTCGGCTGCCACGTGACCGACTACGGAATCGTGCCCGACTCGCTGGCCGCGACGCGCGACACGCTGCGCGAGGCCGCCCGCGATCACGACGTGATCCTGACGAGCGGCGGCGTGTCGGTCGGCGACGAGGATCACGTGAAGCCGGCCGTCGAGGCCGAAGGGCGGCTCGCGCTGTGGCAGATCGCGATGAAGCCCGGCAAGCCGCTCGCGTACGGCGCGGTGCGCCGCGGCGACGCGCGCGCCGACGCGCACTTCATCGGGCTGCCCGGCAACCCGGTTTCGAGCTTCGTCACGTTCCTGCTGTTCGTGCGGCCGTTCCTGCTGCGCCTGTCCGGCGTGCGCGACGTCGCGCCGCGCGCGTTGTCGCTGCGTGCCGATTTTTCGCAGAGCAAGGGCGACCGGCGCAACGAATTCCTGCGCGCGCGCGTCAATGCGGCCGGCGGCCTCGACCTGTTCCCGAACCAGAGTTCGGCCGTGCTCACGTCGACGGTCTGGGGCGACGGCCTGATCGATAATCCGCCGCAGCACGCGATCAGCGCGGGCGAGACCGTGCGTTTCATTCCGTTTTCCGAATTGCTGTCGTAACGCGGCGGCTTCCGAACCATGAAGATTCAGCTTAAATTTTTTGCAAGCGTGCGTGAAGCATTGGGCGTGGCCGACGAAGAAGCCGACGTGCCGGACAGCGTGACGACCGTCGGCGACGTGCGCGCGTGGCTGCGCGTGCGCGGCGGCGCGTGGGCCGACACGCTCGCCGAAGGGCGCGCGTTGCGCATGGCGTGCAACCACGAGATGACCGATCCCGACACGCGGCTCACCGAAGGCTGCGAGGTCGCGTTTTTCCCGCCGGTGACGGGCGGTTGAGGCGGGCGTCATGGCAACGATACGAGTCCAGACCGACGATTTCGACCTGAACGCCGAAGTGGCGGCATTGCGCGCGCGCAACCCGAAGATCGGCGCGCTCGCGTGCTTCGTCGGCACGGTGCGCGACCTGAACGAAGGCGATGCGGTCGCCGCGCTGGAGCTCGAGCACTATCCGGGCATGACCGAGAAGGCGCTCGAGAAGATCGCGGCGGAGGCCGGCCGGCGCTGGCCGGGCATCGACGTCGCGATCGTGCATCGCGTCGGCAGGCTGCTGCCGCTCGACCAGATCGTGATGGTCGCGACGGTCGCGTCGCACCGCGGCGATGCGTTCGCGTCATGCGAGTTCGTGATGGACTATCTGAAGACCGAAGCGCCGTTCTGGAAGAAGGAAACGACACCGGACGGCGAGCGTTGGGTCGATGCGCGCAGTACCGACGACGCCGCGCTCGCGCGCTGGGGCGTCGAGTCGGGCAATACGCGGCGCTGAGTGCGGCGCGCGGACGATGCGGCGATGTACCGCAGGTGCGGCGTCGTCGCGCGTGACGGGTATTACGCGTCCGGGTCGACGCCGCGCCCGATGATCTTCGTCGGAAACGGCTCGCCGCGAGCGCGCGACGGCAACGCGTGCGGATCGTCGCCCGTGTCGCGACGGCGCGGCGCGACCGCGTCGAGCAGTGCCTGCTGTTCGGGCGGAATCCGGTAGTCCCAGCCGAACCGGCTCAACTGCAGGCTCTGCGCGATCCGCAGCGCGGGCTCCATGAAACGGATCGCCGCGGCCGGCGCGTAACGCGCTTCGACGGTGTTCAGGAACAGCGACAGCCAGCGGCTGAAATGGGCCGGCTCGATGCCGTCGAGCGGCTGGTGCGCCTGCTGCACGTTGCCGCGATAGCCCTTGGTGCCGAGCACGAGGCTCGACCAGAACATCACCATCTTCGGCAGATGATCGTCCCAGCGGCCGGCGAGCTTCGCGTCGAACACGGGCCCGAGCAGCGGATCGGCGCGCACGCGGTCGTAAAACGCGTAGACGAGAGCGCGGATGTTGTCTTCGGTCGGCTCGGCGTCGCGGGGGCGGGCCGGTACGGGTTCGGGCGAGGCAGGCAGGGCAGTCATGACAAAAAGGGCCGGTGGAGCAGGGCAGCGACGGGGCGCCGGCGTAGGCAACGAGCAGGACGCCGGCCGGATTTTGACGCAAAATAGCGTCCTGTAACCCCTGGAAAACGTGCAGATATCACGCATCTTATTGCGCGCACGCGATCCCGGCAACCCGGGGCCGCGCCGCGGGATCCTCGATCGGCGTTGCACGCGTCGCGATCGGCCCGGCTCACGTCGTTGGGGCACGATCGATCTTTTCCGTATTCGCTCATGAGACTCACCGACTACACCGACTATTCGCTGCGCGTGATGCTGTACCTCGCCGTGCGCGGCGAGGGACTCGCGACGATCCAGGAGATCTCGGACGCCTACGGCATCTCGAAGAACCATCTGATGAAAGTCGTCCAGCAGCTCGGCGAGCTGGGCTGGGTCGACACCGTTCGCGGCCGCAACGGCGGGCTGCGGCTGTTCGCCGATTCGCTGCAACTGACGGTCGGCCAGGTCGTGCGGGCGACCGAAAACGACTTCGCGCTGGTCGGCTGCTTTTCGCCCGACGGCGGCGAGTCGCGCGGCTGCGCGATCGAGCCGCAGTGCCGGCTGAAGGGCGTGCTGGCGGCCGCACGCGATGCGTTCTTCGCGGAACTCGATCGTCACACGCTCGGCGAACTGGCCGAGCCCGCGTCGCCGCTCGCGGCGCTGCTCGGCATCCGTCCGGTCGCGCTCGTGCGCGCCGCGCCGACGCCGGACGAAGCGCCGACGGCCGCCGAGCCGTCGTCCAACGCCCACTGACGCGCGGGCGCCGCGGGTCCCTGCGTCCATCCGATCACACCGCCGGGCCGTTTTCAGGGTATCCGGCATTTTTTGCGCTGAATCAACCCGAATTTCGCTTGAAAGCCGCATAACCATCCTCATCTTGGTGTTAATCGAAAATTGGAGGTCTCAACCAAATGAGAATCGACAAGCTCACCACCAAGTTCCAGGAAGCACTCGCGGACGCGCAAAGCCTCGCGGCCGGCCGCGACAATCAATACATCGAACCCGTTCACGTGCTCGCGGCGCTGGTCGCGCAGCAGGACGGGTCGGCCCGCTCGCTGATGTCGCGCGCGGGCGTTCACGTGCAGGCGCTGCAAGGCGCGCTGAACGAAGCCATTTCGCGCCTGCCGCAAGTGACGGGCACGGGCGGCGACATCCAGATCGGCCGTGAGTTGGCCGGGCTGCTGAACCAGGCCGACAAGGAAGCGCAGAAGCTCAACGACACGTTCATCGCGAGCGAGATGTTCCTGCTCGCCGTGTCCGACGACAAGGGCGACGCCGGCAAGCTCGCGCGTCAGCACGGCCTCACGCGCAAGGCGCTCGAAGCCGCGATCGCCGCGGTGCGCGGCGGCTCGCAGGTGCACAGCCAGGACGCGGAAAGCCAGCGCGAGGCGCTGAAGAAATACACGGTCGACCTGACCGAGCGCGCCCGTGCGGGCAAGCTCGATCCGGTGATCGGCCGCGACGACGAAATCCGCCGCTCGATCCAGATCCTGCAACGCCGCACCAAGAACAACCCGGTGCTGATCGGCGAGCCGGGCGTCGGCAAGACCGCGATCGTCGAAGGGCTCGCGCAGCGGATCGTCAACGGCGAGGTGCCCGAGACGCTGAAGGGCAAGCGCGTGCTGTCGCTCGACATGGCCGCGCTGCTCGCCGGCGCGAAGTACCGCGGCGAGTTCGAGGAACGCCTGAAGGCGGTCCTCAACGACATCGCGAAGGACGAAGGCCGGACGATCGTCTTCATCGACGAGATTCACACGATGGTCGGCGCGGGCAAGGCCGAAGGCGCGATGGATGCGGGCAACATGCTGAAGCCGGCGCTGTCGCGCGGCGAACTGCACTGCATCGGTGCGACCACGCTCGACGAATACCGCAAGTACATCGAGAAGGACGCCGCGCTCGAACGCCGCTTCCAGAAGGTGCTCGTCGACGAGCCGAGCGTCGAGGCGACGATCGCGATCCTGCGCGGGCTGCAGGAGAAGTACGAACTGCACCACGGTGTCGACATCACCGATCCGGCGATCGTCGCCGCGGCCGAGCTGTCGCATCGCTACATCACCGACCGCTTCCTGCCCGACAAGGCGATCGACCTGATCGACGAAGCCGCTTCGAAGATCAAGATGGAAATCGATTCGAAGCCCGAAGAGATGGACAAGCTCGACCGTCGTCTGATCCAGCTGAAGATCGAGCGCGAAGCCGTGAAGAAGGAGCAGGACGAAGCGTCGCAGAAGCGCCTGCAGCTGATCGAGGAAGAGATCGACCGCCTCGGCCGCGAATATGCGGACCTGGAAGAGATCTGGACCGCCGAGAAGGCCGCGGTGCAGGGCAGCGCGCAACTGAAGGAAGAGATCGAGAAGGTGCGGGCGGACATCGCGCGCCTGCAGCGTGAAGGCAAACTCGAGAAGGTCGCCGAGCTGCAGTACGGCAAGCTGCCGCAGCTCGAGTCACAGCTCAAGCAGGTCACGCAGGCCGAAGAGCAGGAGCAGCACAACCCGACGCGCCCGCGCCTGCTGCGCACGCAGGTCGGCGCCGAGGAAATCGCGGAAGTCGTGTCGCGTTCGACCGGGATTCCGGTGTCGCGGATGATGCAGGGCGAACGCGAGAAGCTGCTGCACATCGAGGAAAAGCTGCACGAGCGCGTGGTCGGCCAGGACGAGGCGATCAGCGCGGTGGCCGACGCGATCCGTCGTTCGCGCGCGGGTCTCGCCGATCCGAACCGTCCGTACGGCTCGTTCCTGTTCCTCGGCCCGACGGGGGTCGGCAAGACCGAGCTGTGCAAGGCGCTGGCGTCGTTCCTGTTCGATTCGGAAGAGCATCTGATCCGCATCGACATGAGCGAGTTCATGGAGAAGCACAGCGTCGCGCGGCTGATCGGCGCGCCGCCGGGCTATGTCGGCTACGAGGAAGGCGGCTACCTGACGGAAGCCGTGCGCCGCAAGCCGTATAGCGTGATCCTGCTCGACGAGATCGAGAAGGCGCATCCGGACGTATTCAACGTGCTGCTGCAGGTGCTCGACGACGGCCGCATGACCGACGGGCAGGGGCGCACGGTCGACTTCAAGAACACGGTGATCGTGATGACGTCGAACCTCGGCTCGCAGGTGATCCAGGCGATGACGGGCGCGCCGCAGGACGAGATCAAGGAGGCGGTGTGGCTCGAGGTGAAGCAGCATTTCCGCCCCGAGTTCCTGAACCGGATCGACGACGTCGTCGTGTTCCATGCGCTCGACCGCAGCAACATCGAGTCGATCGCGAAGATCCAGCTCGCCCGCCTGCACGACCGGCTCGCGAAACTCGACATGGCGCTCGACGTGTCGCCGTCGGCGCTCGAGCAGATCGCGAAGGTCGGCTACGATCCGGTGTTCGGCGCGCGGCCGCTGAAGCGCGCGATCCAGCAGGAGATCGAGAACCCGGTCGCGAAGCTGATCCTCGCCGGCCGCTTCGGTCCGAAGGACGTGATCCCGGTCGACGTCAACGACGGCCAGTTCGTGTTCGACCGCGTCGTGCACTGATCGGCGGTAATCGGCGGTGCGTCCGGTTTGCACCGCCGGGCGCGCAAAAACAAACACCCCGCTCAGGCGGGGTGTTTGCTTATGGAGCGGCCGAAACGTTCGAAGCGGCCGCCCGGGCTGTCAGGCGTGCGGGCTCAGGCCTTGTTGCCGCCGAACATGCCGGCGAGCTGCGTGAGCGTGCCGAGCACGTTCGACGTGTCGAGCTGGCCGCTGGCCGGCACTTCGCCGTTCGGCGTCGCGCCGTTGACGACGTGCGGCAGCACCTGCGCGAGGATCGACGACGCTTGCGACGGATCGATGCCGACCTTGCTCGCGAGCGAGCCGACGACGTCCGAGCCGAGCACGTTTTGCAGCGTATCCGGCGAGATCGGCTGGTTTTCGCCGGTGCCGACCCACGAACCGATGATCTCGCCGGCGCCGCCGGCCTTGAACTTCTCGATCAGCCCGTTCAGGCCGCCCGGCTGGTTGTTGATGAATTCGAGCGCGGTCGCGATGAGCGCGCTTTGCGAGTTGCCGCCGGCCTGGCCGCCGATCAGACCGCCAACGATGTCGAGGAGACCCATGGTTCTTCACCTTCACTGAAAAGGGCGCCGTGACGACGGCGCCCGTTGAACGAATGCCGCGCGCATGCCGTCGCGCGCGCGGCGCACATCAGGCGCCCGACGCCGCGGCGGCGGAGGCGGCCTTGTCCTTCTTGCTCTTCTTCTTCGAACCCTTGGTCGCCTTCGCGGACGACGCGGCGGCCGGTGCGCTCGCGCCGGCGTCGGCGGATGCCGCCGCAGCCGCTGCCGCTTTTTCCTTCTTCGACGCGCGCTTGGTCTTGGCCGGCTTGCTCGCCGCTTCCGGTGCGCTCGCCGACGGCGCGGGCGCCGCGGTCGTCGTGCCGGCCGTCGCGGTCGTGGACGTCGAGGCAGTACCTGCCGACGTCGTGGTCGACGTGCCCGCCGACGTCGTCGCGGCCGGCTTCGACAGCTTCACGCCCTTCGGCGGCGTCGACGCGCCGCCGATCGTCAGGCCGTTTTCCTCGAGATGCCCGACCGACTTCGTGCCGAGGCCCTTCACGCGGTTCGCGAGATCGTCGGCGTCCTTGAACGGGCCGTTCTTGGTGCGTTCGTCGATGATCGCCTTCGACTTCACGGGCCCGAGCCCCTTCACGGATTCGAGCGCGGCCTGGTCGGCCGTGTTGACTTCGACGGCCGCGGCAAGGCCGGCGGCGAGCGACAGCGACAGCGCGACGAACAGCATCAGCAGCTTTTTCAGCATGGCAAGGGCTCCCTGGTTCTGACGGATGAATGGCTGTTGCAACGGACGACGACGCGCGAGCGGGCCGGGCGTCGCCGTTAAGCATAGGACAAATGCGTGCCCTTTTTGAGACAGGCTGACCGAATCTTGCTGAAGGCTTGCGGTGCTGTAAAGGCCGAAACCGCTGCGGGGCGCCGATTTTGACCATTCTTTACGGTGTCGCCGGGTATCGCGAGCGGATCGCGGGCGAACGCCGCACTGGCCGTCAGACAATGCTTGACTTAGAGTGAACTCTAACTCCTAACCTTGTTCCTGCCATGTCGAAAACCGTATCCCAACCCTCCGCCGCCGGTCCGCTGACGATCGGGCAAGTCGCCGAACTGACGGGCGTGTCGACGCACACGCTGCGGTATTACGAGCAGGCCGGCCTGCTGCGCGCGATTTCGCGCACGGCGGCCGGGCACCGGCTCTATGCGCCGGCCGACCTTGACTGGCTGGCCTTCGTGATGCGCCTGAAGGCGACCGGCATGCCGATCGCGCAGATGCAGGCGTTCGCGGTGCTGCGCGAGCAGGGCGCGTCGACGTTCGGCGCGCGGCGCGACTTGCTGGTCGCGCATCGCGACGCGGTGCGTGCGCATATCGCGGAGCTGCAGGCAAGCCTCGATGCGATCGGCGACAAGATCGCGTACTACGAGGCGCAGGAACGGGAAACGGAACGACGGGCGAAACCTTCTCACTCTTTATCGGAACAGGACGGACACGATGGAACGACTCGTTGAGGATCGCTACACGCGCGGCTGGAACAAACTGAAGGAAATCGACGGCGAAGCGGGCGAACGCGTGATCGCGGCGCTTGCGCCGATCGCGCCGGACTTCGCGCGGCTCCTGGTCGAATTCAGCTTCGGCGACATCTACAGCCGGCCGCAGCTCGACCTGAAGGCGCGCGAAATCGCGACGATCGCGGCGCTGGCCGCGCTCGGCAACGCGCAGCCGCAACTGAAGGTGCACATCGAGGCCGCGCTGAACGTCGGCTGCACGCGCGACGAAATCGTCGAGGTGTTCATGCAGATGGCCGTGTATGCGGGGATGCCGGCCGCGCTGAACGCGCTGTTCGCCGCGCGCGAGGTGTTCGCGCGGCGCGACGAAGCGGCCGGCGTGACGGACCACGCGAACGAAGCGGCCGGACAGCCCGCATGACGGGGCGTGCGCCCGTGCGTCACGCGCGGTGCGGCGCGACGATCCGGTACTTCGCGATGCGCCGGTACAGCGTCGCGCGCGACATGCCGAGCGCCCGGGCGGTCGCGTCGGGCCGCCAGCGATGCGCGGTGAGCGCGGCGACGATGCGGCCGCGTTCGTCGTCGGGCAGCGCGCCCGGCGGCGCGCCGCCGAGTTGCGCGGCAAGGTCGGCCGGCAGGTCGCGACGCGTCACGCGCGCGGCGTCGCACACCGCGCACGCATAGCGCAGCACGTTGCGCAGTTGCCGCACGTTGCCCGGCCATGCATACGCGGCGAGCTGTTCGGCGAGCGTCGCGTCGAGCGTGAGCACGTGGCCGGTCGCCTGCGCTTCCTCGGCGAACACGGCGGCGATCACGTCGCGCACGTCCGCGCGTTCGCGCAGCGGCGGCAGGTCGAACGTCGCGCCGCTCAACCGGTAGTACAGATCCTCGCGGAACGTGCCGTCGGCGACCATCCGCGCGAGATCGCGGTGTGTCGCGCAGATCACGTCGAGATCGACGCGCACGGGCGTATCGCTGCCGAGCGGCACGACCTCGCCGTCGGCGAGCACGCGCAGCAAGCGCGTCTGCAGCGCGAGCGGCATGTCGCCGATTTCGTCGAGAAACAGCGTGCCGCCGTCGGCGAGCGCGATCTTGCCGCGTGCGCCGTGCTTGCGTGCGCCGGTGAACGCGCCGGCCGCATAGCCGAACAGTTCGCTCTCGATCAGCGCTTCCGGCAGCGCGCCGCAGTTGACGGCGACGAACGGCCGCGCGCGACGCGCGCCGGCGTCGTGGATCGCGCGGGCGAACACTTCCTTGCCCGCGCCGGTTTCGCCGAGCACGAGGATCGGCAGCCGCTTGCTCGCGACGCGCAGCGCGAGTTCGGCCTGTTGCGCGATGCGCGCATCGCTGCTGTGCAGGAACGGCGTCAGCGCGCCGACGTGACGCGGCGCGGCGGTGCCCGGGCGGCGCGACGCCGCGCCGGGGTCGCGGCCGGCGCGTCGTAGCGGCGCACGCAGCCGCGCGTAGAGCGGGGCGCCGGTCGCGCGCACGCGCAGCGCGACGATCGCATCGAGCCGCGCGGCGTCGCGCAGCGGCATCTCGGTCGCATCGAAGATCTCGTCGATATGGCGCGGCTCGCGCAGCGCCGGCAGCGCGTCGCGCGCCTGCCGGTTCGCGGCGACGATGTTGCCGCATTCGTCGAATGCGATCAGCCACTCGGGCTGCGCCTCGACGTAGTGACGGTTCGGATGCCCGAACAATATCCAGTGCTGCGCGGTGCTGTGCACGAAGTAGCCGTCCTCGATCAGCGCCGCGCTCTGCCGCACGAGCTGGTAGACGAGACGCTGGCTGTCGCGGCCGTCGGGCGAATGCACGGCCGACGCGTCGAGCACGCCGATCAGTTCGCCGCCCGGCGAGAAGATCGGCGCCGCGCTGCACGTGAGCGTCGTGAACGCCGCGCGAAAGTGATCGGTCTTGTGCACGGTGATCGGTGCGAGATCGGTCAGCACGCTCGCGACGCCGCACGTTCCTTCCTCGCTTTCCGACCAGCACGAGCCGATGTGCAGCCCCGCATGGCGGAAGTCGTTGCGGCGTTCGCGGTCGATCCGGTAGTCGATCGTCACGCCATGCGCGTCGGTCAGCATCACGCAGTAGTCGGCGACGCGAATCATGTCGTGCAGCCGCGTCAGGCACTGGCCCGACGCGCGCAGGAAGGCTTCCTCCTTGTCGCGCACTTCGCGCAGCTCCGCCGCGGTCAGCACGCGCGGGCCGATCGACGAAGCGGGGTCGAGACGGTAGCGCTCCAGCGACCGTTGCCACGACGACACGAGGCGCGCGGAATCCGCCGGCGCGGGCAGGCGTCCGGCGAGCGCGCCGAGTACACGGTCGGCGTGCTGGGCCTGGGGGACGGCGTAGGGCATGGTCGGCTCCGGTTCCGTACGGCGGGGATGTCGCTGTTCTTGTAGCACATCCGGTTCGGCGAATCACATTGCATCGCAGCACGCGGCGCGCATGAGACGGTCGTCTCACCGGTATCGCGCCGTGTCTCGCGCAGTTGAGACGGCCGCATGCGCGGCGCGCGGCGGCCGTGCGGCGGGGCGTCGCGTGCGCGGCGCCGTGCGAACGCTGGGTTTGCGGGCGCAACGCCGCGCATGCACGGGGCGCCGCGGCAATCGCGTCGCCGTATCGGCGACGTGAGACGTCAGCGCGAATTCGACGCGCGCTGCGTCGTCACGGCTGCGCATCCGGAACCCGCGCATGCCCGCCGCGCCAGCGTCCACGCGGGTTTCGCGGCGATCGCACGCACGATGGCACGCCGCTTGCAGTAATGACGGGCAAGCCGCCGCGATCGCGTCGGCGACGACGATCCGCCGCCCGTCGATGGCTGCGGACGAAACAGGCGGAGCCGGCGCGCGTCAATGCGCCGGCTCCGTCGACTGGATGGAGACAAACCCGTGACGACGCCCGTTACCGTCGGCGTGATCGCGAACCCCGCATCGGGGCGCGACATCCGCCGCCTCACGACGCATGCATCCGTGTTTCCGACCGCGGAGAAGGCGAACATGATCGTGCGCCTGCTGGCCGGCCTCGGCGCGATGGGCGTCGAGCGCGTGCTGACGCTGCGCGACCGCACGGGCATCGCGACGCTGCTGCTGCGCGCGATCGACACGCATCGCGCGGTCGCGCCGCACGAGCGCTGGCCCCAGGTCGAATTCGTCGACCTGCCGATCACCGACAGCGTCGCCGACACGCAAGCGGGCGCGGCCTATCTGCACCGGATGGAAGTGTCGCTGATCGTCGTGCTCGGCGGCGATGGCACCCATCGCGCGGTGGCCGCGCATTGCGGCGCGACGCCGCTCGTCGCGCTGTCCACCGGCACCAACAACACGTTTCCCGAACATCGCGAGGCAACCGTCGCCGGCGTCGCCGCAGGGCTCGCCGCGACCGGCGCCGTGCCGGCCGAGGTCGCGTTCGTGCGTAACAAGCGGCTCGTCGTGCGCTGCGTCGCGGGCGCGCAGCCGGGGCGCGAGGAGATCGCGCTCGTCGACGTGTGCGCCGCGCGGCAGCGCTTCATCGGCGCGCGCGCGATTTCCGGGTCCGACGACATCGACTCGCTCTACCTGACGTTTGCGGAACCGGACGGCATCGGTCTGTCCGCGCTCGGCGGCGCGTGGGCGCCGCTCGAGCGCAGCGCGCCGCACGGGCTCGCGATGCGCTTCGCGCAAGCCGGCAACGCGGCCGGCACGCCGCTCGTCGCGCCGATCGCGCCGGGGCGCGTCGACCGTGTCGTGATGCGCAGTTGCGAGCGGCTCGAACCCGGCACGTGGCACGCGATTCCGTTCGAGCGCGGCACGCTCGCGTTCGACGGCGAGCGCGAGATCGAGGTCGCGCGCGGCGATCGCTACGAGATCGCGCTCGACTGGCGTGGACCGTTGACGGTCGACGTCGGCCGCACGCTGCGCTACGCATCGTCGCGACAGCTGCTGCGCGACGCCGGCGCGTGGCACGACTGATACACCGGTTTGACGAAGACGCTTCGCCATCCATAACGATCATCAAGGAGACATCGCATGACAGCCCCCCTCGAAGGACAGGTCGCCATCGTCACGGGCGGCGCGCGCGGCATCGGCCGCGGCATCGCGCTGACGCTTGCCGGCGCCGGCGCGGACATCCTGCTGGCCGACCTGCTCGACGACGCGCTCGACGCCACCGCGCGCGAGGTCCGCGCGCTCGGCCGCCGGGCCGCGATCGCGAAGGTCGACGTCACGCAGGCCGCGCAGGTCGACGCGATGGTCGCGCAGGCGCTCGCCGAGCTAGGCCGGCTCGACATCCTCGTGAATTGCGCGGGCGTGATCAGCATTCATCCGGTCGCCGAACTGACCGAGCGCGACTGGGATTTCGTGATGGACGTGAACGCAAAGGGCACGTTCCTCGGCTGCCGGGCGGCACTGGCCCACCTGAAGACGCAGGGCCGCGGCCGGATCATCAACGTCGCGTCGATCGCGGGCAAGGAAGGCTTTCCGAATCTCGCGCATTACAGCGCATCGAAATTCGCGGTCGTCGGCTTCACCAACGCGCTGGCGAAGGAACTCGCGCGCGACGGCGTGACCGTCAACGCGATCTGTCCCGGCATCGTCCGCACTTACATGTGGGACCGGCTGTCCGACGAATGGAAGACCGACGGCGAATCGGTCGAGCAATCGTGGCAGCGGCACCAGTTGACGCTGATTCCGCAGGGCCGCGCGCAGACGCCGGAAGACATGGGCCGGCTCGCGCTGTTCTTCGCGACGATGGACAACGTGACGGGCCAGGCCGTGAACGTCGACGGCGGCTTCACGTTTCACTGACGGCCGCGAGGCCGTGCAATCCGCCGCCACGGCACGGCCGGGGCGGCATTCGCAGTCAGACCTAACCAGGAGACACACATGACCGCTTCGACACAGCTCGGCAGGGACACGCTGCTGGATGCCTATCGGCTGATGCGCACGATCCGCGAATTCGAGGAACGCCTGCACGTCGAATTCGCGACCGGCGAGATTCCCGGCTTCGTTCACCTGTACGCGGGCGAGGAGGCGTCCGCCGTCGGCACGATCCTGCACCTCGGCCTCGACGACTACGTGGCGACCACGCACCGCGGCCACGGCCATTGCATCGCGAAGGGCGTCGACGTGCACGGGATGATGGCCGAGATCTACGGCAAGAAGACGGGCGTTTGCCGCGGCAAGGGCGGCTCGATGCACATCGCCGACCTGTCGATGGGGATGCTCGGCGCGAACGGGATCGTCGGCGCGGGCGGCCCGCTCGTGTGCGGCGCGGCGCTCGCGGCCAAGCACAAGAAGACGGGCGGCGTCGGCGTGTGCTTCTTCGGCGACGGCGCGTCGAACCAGGGCGTGATCTTCGAATCGATGAACCTCGCGTCGGTGTGGCGGCTGCCCGCGATCTTCGTCGCCGAAAACAACGGCTATGCGGAAGCGACGTCGTCGAGCTGGTCGGTCGCGACCGACAACATCGCCGATCGCGCGAACGGGTTCGGGATGCCGGGCGTGATCGTCGACGGCTTCGATTTCTTCGCGGTGCACGAGGCGCTCGGCGAGGCCGTCGAGCGCGCGCGCAACGGCGGCGGCCCGACGCTCGTCGAGGTGAAGTTCACGCGCTATTTCGGCCACTTCGAGGGTGATGCGCAAACCTACCGCGCGCCGGGCGAAGTGCAGAAGCTGCGCGACGAGAAGGACTGCCTGAAGCATTTCGAAACGCGCGTCGTGCGCGCCGAAGCGCTGACGACCGACGACCTGCGCGCGGTCGATGCGCAAGTGAAGGCGCTGATCGACGACGCGGTCGCACAGGCGAAGGCCGCGCCGCTGCCGGATGCCGCCGACCTGCTGGCCGACGTCTACGTGTCGTATCCGTGAGCGCGAGCTGACCCGGCAGCCGGCACGGCAACCCAACATTCCAGGAGACAGACATGGCAAGGAAGATCACTTATTCGCAGGCGATCAACGAGGCGCTCGCGCAGGAAATGGCGCGCGACGACAGCGTGATCGTGATGGGCGAGGACAACGCGGGCGGCGCGGGCGCGCCGGGCGAGGACGACGCATGGGGCGGCGTGCTCGGCGTGACGAAGGGGCTGTTCCACAAGTTTCCGGGCCGCGTGCTCGATACGCCGCTGTCGGAGGGCGGCTACATCGGCGCGGCGGTCGGCGCGGCCGCGTGCGGGATGCGGCCCGTCGCGGAACTGATGTTCATCGATTTCATGGGCGTGTGCTTCGACCAGATCTTCAACCAGGCCGCGAAATTCCGCTACATGTTCGGCGGCAAGGCCGTGACGCCCGTCGTGATTCGCGCGATGTACGGCGCGGGCCTGCGCGCGGCCGCGCAGCACTCGCAGATGCTCACGTCGCTGTTCACGCACATTCCCGGGCTGAAGGTCGTGTGCCCGTCGACGCCGTACGACGCGAAGGGGCTCCTGATTCAGGCGATCCGCGACAACGATCCCGTGATCTTTCTCGAACACAAGCTGCTCTATACGCGCGAGGGTGACGTACCGGAGGAGTCCTATGCGATTCCGTTCGGCGAGGCGAACGTGCTGCGCGACGGCGACGACGCGACGATCGTCACGTACGGCCGGATGGTGCATCTCGCGATGGACGCGGCCGCGACGCTCGCGAAGGACGGCATCCAGTGCGACGTGATCGACCTGCGCACGACGTCGCCGCTCGACGAGGAAACGATCCTCGAAAGCGCGGCGCGCACCGGGCGCGTGGTGGTCGTCGACGAAGCGAATCCGCGCTGCTCGATCGCGACCGACATCGCCGCGCTCGTCGCGCAGCGTGCGTTCCATTCGCTGAAGGCGCCGATCGAGCTCGTGACCGCGCCGCATACGCCCACGCCGTTCGCCGGTGTATTGGAAGACCTGTATATCCCGTCCGCCGATGCGATCGCGCAGGCGGTACTCAAGACGAGGAGCTGACACGATGTCGATTCACATGATCACGATGCCCAAGTGGGGGCTGTCGATGGAGCAGGGGCAGGTCAACGGCTGGCTGAAGGCGATCGGCGAACGCGTGGCGAAGGGCGACGAGGTGCTCGACGTCGAGACCGACAAGATCTCGTCGGGCGTCGAATGCGCGTTCGACGGCACGCTGCGCCGGCAGGTCGCGCAGGAGGGCGAGACGCTGCCCGTCGGCGCGCTGCTCGGCGTCGTCGCGGCGGCCGATGCGAGCGACGCCGACATCGACGCGGCGATCGCCGACTTCCAGCGCGATTTCGTGCCGAGCGCGGCGTCCGACGAGGCGGCCGGCCCGCAGCCGGAGAAGGCGCAGATCGGCGGACGCACGATCCGTTTCCTGAAGCTCGGTGACGGTTCGGGCACGCCGGCCGTGCTGATCCACGGCTTCGGCGGCGACCTGAACAACTGGCTGTTCAATCACGCGGAGCTCGCCGCGCACCGGCCGGTGTGGGCGCTCGATCTGCCCGGCCACGGCGAATCGGGCAAGGCGGTCGAGAGCGGCAGCCTCGACGAACTGGCCGACGCGGTGCTCGCGCTGCTCGATGCGCAGCACATCGAGCGCGCGCACCTGATCGGCCATTCGATGGGCGGCGCGGTGGCGATGACGTTGGCCGACAGCGCGCCGGCGCGCGTGGCGTCGCTCACGCTGATCGCGAGCGCCGGGCTCGGCGCCGACATCAACCGCGCGTACATCGACGGCTTCGTCGCCGGCAACAGCCGCAACACGCTGAAGCCGCACCTCGGCGCGCTGTTCGCGGACGACGCGCTGGTCACGCGGCAACTGGTCGAGGATCTCGTCAAGTACAAGCGGCTCGAAGGCGTGCAGGCCGCGCTGGAGAAAATCGCGCATGCCGCGTTCGACGGCACGATCCAGCGCCGCGTGTTCCGTGAGCGCATCGCGTCGCTGGCGCCGCGCACGCTCGTGATCTGGGGTGAGCGCGACCAGGTGATTCCGGCGCAGCATGCGCAGGGCTTGCCGGACGGCGTGCGCGCCGAGGTGATCGCCGGCAGCGGGCACATGGTGCAGATGGAGTCGGCCGCCGACGTGAACCGCCTGATCGTCGCATTCCTCGGAGACTGACGATGGCCGCCGCGCTCGAACGACCCAGCCTCACGGCGCTCGGCCAGCCCGGCGCGAGAAGTCGCGACAAGCTCGCGCGCATTCCGGTGCGCGTCGAGCCCGCGGCCGGCGCGGCGCTGCCGAAGCCGCCGTGGCTGCGCGCGCGGCCGATGATGAGCGCGGCGGTGGCCGACATGGCCGCCGTGCTGCGCGAGCATCGGCTGCATTCCGTCTGCGAGGAGGCGATGTGTCCGAACATCGGCGAATGCTTCGCGCAGCGCACCGCGACCTTCATGATCATGGGCGGGCTGTGTACGCGGCGCTGTCCGTTCTGCGACGTCGCGCACGGTCGTCCCGAGCCGCTCGATCCCGCCGAGCCCGCGCGGCTGGCCGACGCGGCGGCGGCGCTCGGGTTGCGCTACGTCGTGATCACGTCGGTCGACCGCGACGATCTGCGCGACGGCGGCGCCGCGCATTTCGCCGCATGCATCGCGGCGGTGCGCGCGAGCGTGCCGGGCATCGGCGTCGAGGTGCTGACGCCGGACTTCCGCGGCCGCGCGGCGCGTGCGCTCGACGCGCTGTCGTCGGCGTGGCCCGACGTGTTCAACCACAACATCGAGACGGTGCCGTCGCTGTACCGGGCGGCGCGGCCGGGCGCCGACTATCGCGGCTCGCTCGAACTGCTCGCGCACGCGAAGGCCGCGCGGCCGACGCTCGTGACGAAATCGGGATTGATGCTCGGGCTCGGCGAACGCGACGACGAGGTGCGCGACACGTTGCGCGACCTGCGCGCGCACGAGGTCGACGTGCTGACGCTCGGCCAGTATCTCGCGCCGTCGGCGCACCATTTGCCGGTGCGGCGCTACGTGAGCCCGGACGCGTTCGCCGCGTGGCGCGACGAGGCGCTCGCGCTCGGTTTCAGGGAAGTCGTCGCCGGCCCGCTCGTGCGGTCGTCATATCACGCAGCCGACGTGCTGGAGGACGCGTAGCGCACCCGCGCGTCAGGCGGCGGCCA
This sequence comes from Burkholderia sp. BCC1047, assembly GCF_902833155.1. Taxonomy (NCBI): domain Bacteria; kingdom Pseudomonadati; phylum Pseudomonadota; class Betaproteobacteria; order Burkholderiales; family Burkholderiaceae; genus Burkholderia; species Burkholderia sp. BCC1047. The sequence continues at coordinate 64,027 of NZ_CADFEH010000007.1, forward strand.
CGGCGGCGTGCGCGCGACTGATGCGGCGCAGGTACAGCACGAGCCCCGCGCCCGCCAGCATCAGGCTGACCGTGTTCGCGAACCAGAAGCCGCGCGCGCCGGTCAGCCACGCGGGCGCGATGCCGCCGACGTCGAAGCCGAGCACGTAGCCGCCGCTGAGGCCGACGCCCCACAGCGCGACCGCGTAGATCACGGTCGGCACGACCGCCACCTTGTACGCGCGCAGCACGAACGCCGACGTGACCTGCAGCGCATCGAACACGTGGTAGCACGCGACGATCGCGACGAGCGGCATCGCGGCCGCGGCGACGGCCGGGTTCGGCGTATAGCCGCCGATGATCAGCGGGCGCAGCGCGAACACGAGCACGCCGTACGCGGCGGCAACCCCGCACGCGAACATCACGCTGTGCCGGCCGAGCAGCCGGGCTTCGTCCGCGCGTCCGGCGCCGAGCGCGCGTGCGACCAGCGTCGACGCCGCCACGCCGATCGACAGCGGCGTCATGTACAGCACCGCGCCGATGTTGCCGGCGATCTGGTGGCCGGCGAGCGTCGTCGTGCCGAACTGCGCGATGAACAGCGCCATGCACGTGTACGACGTGACCTCGATCAGGTACGACAGGCCCATCGGCACGCCGAGCTTCAGGATGGCCTTCTGCCGTTCCCACACGGGCCAGCAGAAGCGCGAGAAGATCGCGAGCGGCGCGAATACGTCGAGCCTCGCGAGCAGCGTGTAGCCGATCAGCGCGAGCGCCCAGTTGATCAGCGTGCTGGCGAGCCCGCAGCCGGGGCCGCCGAGTGCCGGTACGCCGAAGCCGCCGAAGATGAACCACACGTTCAGCGGAAACTTGAGCAGCAGCGCGCCGATCTGCAGGATCATCGCGAGCCGCGGCTTGCCGGCCGCGTTCGTCAGCGCGTTGTAGATGCGGAACACGAGGCTGGCGGGCAGCCCGTACGACAGGATGCGCAGGTAGTCGACGGTGCGCTCGTGCAGCGCGGCGGGTGCGTGCGCGACGCGCAGCAGCGGTTCCGGAAAATGCAGCAGCAGGAAGCCGGGAATCGAGAGCAGCAGCGCAAGCCACAGCGCCTGGCGCACTTCCTCGCCGATCTCCGCATAGCGCCGCGCGCCGTACAGTTGCCCGGTGATCGGCTGCAGTGCGGACAGGATGCCGGTCAGGCCGATGTAGATCGATACGTAGATCGACGAGCCGAGCCCGAGCGCGGCGAGATCGACGGCCGAGTAGCGGCCGACCATCGCGGTGTCGATCACGCCGAACGCGATGATCGCGAGCTGGCCGACCAGGACCGGCCACGCGAGACCGACGATCCGGCGGATGTCGCCGAACATCGTCAATCGGCCGCCTGGCGGCGCGGCGGACGTCGCTTGACGGGCGTCTTCGGCCGTTCGATGCGCTCGTACAGGCGGAAGCGCTCGTCGCGGTCGGCGACGCGGCGGCCTTCCCAGACGAGACGCCACACGTATTGCGACATCGAACTCGGCTCGCCGAAGTCCGCGCGGTCCTGACGCAGGATCACGTCGCAGTCGCCGGAGAAATCGAAGTGCATGTTGCCGAAGTACGCGAAGGTCGCGATCTGTGCGTCGCCGAGCCGCACCGGCGAGATGCACTCGTAGTCGGACGGCAGGTGCACGGCGATCTGTTGCGCGACGTCGCGATAGGTCCGGCCGTAGTTGACGATCGGCAGCCACAGCGTCATCAGCAGCACCCACATCAGCGTGGTGCCCGCGCCCGACAGCACGACGCTGCGCCACAGCACCTTCGGCTGTCGCGACACGCGCCAGCGCACGATGAAGCACCAGCACACGGTGACGATCACCGCGCAGATGAACGACAGGATCTTGAAATGCGGTTCGTAGCCGGGCACGAGGCGCGCGAGGTTGCGCGCGAGCGGATGCGGGAAGCCGGTGAGCGACGCGAGCCACACCAGCCACACGAAGGTGCCGAGGATCGTGAAGCTCAGCACCGCGAACCAGTCGATCGCGTTGATCGCGCCGCGCTTGAGGGTCGGCAGCGCGAACGTCGCGAGCACCGCGAGCGGCGGCAGCAGCAGCATGTACATACGGTTCGACTGCTGGCTTTGCAGGATCACGAGCGCGACGAGCGGTACGGCGACCGACAGCGGAATCGCGATGTGCGCACGGCGGCGCATGCCGGCCCAGCTCCACCACGCCCAGATCGCGAGCGGCCACGCGGGCCACGTAAACAGCGGCAGGTTCTTCGCCGCATAGCCGAGCACGGCCGTCGGCGGGCCCGAAAAGCGCATCAGGCTGCCGTGGATCCACTGGTTGAAGAACCACGCGGCGTCGTCGGGCGCCGCGACGTACGCGGCGAGCGGCCACAGCGCGGAGATCGCGGCCGCGAGCGGCAGGCCGAGCAGCGGCAGGCGCAGATTGCGCATCTCGGGCGTGACGAGCCACAGCGCGGCCGTGCCGGCGAGCAGCGCGACGACCAGCACCGGATTGCCGGACAGCGCGACGAGGCCCATCGCGAGGCCCCACCACAGTGCGCCCTGCAGCGGCTTGTCGATGCCGCGCACGATCCCGTACACGAGCATCGCGATCCACGCGAACTGCGCGAGCTGCGGCGTCGTTTCGTGCCCGCGTTCCGCGAGACCGAAGCACGCGACGAGCACCAGCAGCGCGCCGTCCGCGAGCGTGCGGCCGTAGTCGCGCGGCTCGGGTTCGCCGCCGAATGCGTACTTGAACGGTTGAACCTCGGCGCGCCGGCCGAGCAGGTAGGCCGCGTACCAGACGAACGCGCACGCGACGCAGAACAGCACGCCGGTATCGACGCGCGACGCGTTGCTCGCGTCGACCCACGGGCCGAGGCCGCGGATCGACAGCGCGCCGAGCCAGTAGCCGAGCGGCCCGTCGGTCGTGATGAACTTGCCGACCAGGTTCGGCAGCAGCCAGTCGTGCCAGCCGCCCTTGGCCATCGTCCACATCACGCCGAAGCCCGCCGCGTCCTCGTTTTTCCACGGGTCGCGGCCGAACAGGCCGAACGCCGCGTAGACGAAGCAGAGCGTGAGCAGCAGCCAGCGCGGCAGCGCGCGCGTGGCGGAGGCGGTGAGACGGACGACAGGCTTCATGCAGATGAGCGATTTGTTATGGGCGGGCAGCCGGCGCGATCGCGCGCGGCCGAGCCGGTTTCGAGCATCCGGCATTGTAGTCGCGCCCGCTGTTGTGCGTCAGGTCGTTTCCCGGGCGCCGGCCGGCGCCTTCCGGGCGAGCAGAGACAAAAAAGGGCAGCCTGGGCTGCCCTTTCGTGCGGTACCGGTGCGTTGCCGCCGCCGGATCGGTGCAAGGCTTACTTTGCTGCAGCCTTGCCGTTGGCGCGTGCGCCGAACTTGTTCTTGAACTTCTCGACACGGCCTGCCGTGTCCATGATCTTTTGCTGACCCGTGTAGAACGAGTGCGATTCCGACGACACTTCGATCTTGGCGAGCGGGTAGGTCTTGCCGTCGAGTTCGATGTTTTCGCGCGTCTGGATCGTCGAGCGCGTGATGAACTTGAAGCCGTTCGACATGTCTTGGAAGACGACTTCGCGGTAATTCGGGTGGATGCCTTCTTTCATGGTCTTTCCTTGGTGAGAGCGGTAGCCAACCCGCCGCTTGCCGTGCCGGGTACGCCCATTTGCGTATCACCAGACGACGCCAAGCCCGGCGCGAGCCACTTGCCTAAGGTCGAAAAACGGCGATTATGCCAGAAAATCAGACGGTTGACGAATAATTTTCACGGTGCGTCGAGCGCGCCGGTGCCGGCCGGATCCTGCCGGTAGTAGCGCGCGAGCAGCCGGTACAGCTCCGGAAATTCGGACTCGAACGCCTTCGGCCGCACGAACAGCGCCTCGCTGCACACCGCGAAGAATTCCGACGGGTGGTGGGCCGCATAGGGATCGATCAGCGAATCCCGCTCGAAGCGCGCCCACGCGCGGTCCGGCACCGCGTCGACGCGCGCGCAAAACTGGTCGTACGCATGTTCGAACACGTCGGCCCACGCCTGCGCGTCCAGGTGCGGCGCATGCCAGCGGCGAAAAAGGGGCGGATAGCCGTCGGCCGCGCCGTTGACCATGTCGATCTTGTGCGCGAACTCGTGGATCACGACGTTGTACGCGTCCCGGCCGTCCGTCATCTGCGCGTCTTCCCACGACAGGATCACCGGGCCGCCTTCCCATGCCTCGCCGCTCGCATCCTGCTCGACTTCGTGGACGACGCCGTCCTCGTCCTGCACGGTCTTGCGGATCACGAATTCGCCCGGATACACGACGACGCCGACCCAGCCGTCGTACAGCGACAGGTCGAGATTCAGCACGGGCAGGCAGGCCTGCGCGGCGATCGCGACGATCATCGCGTCGGTCAGCTCGAGCCCGTGCGCGGTCGAAAACGATTTTTTCGCGACGAACAGGCTCGTCAGTTCGCGCAGCCGGCCGAGCGCGTTGGGCGGGAGGGCGGCGAGGAACGGCAGGCGCTCGACGGTTTCTTGCCACAGCGCGTCCGGAATCGGATGGCTGCGCAGCGCGCGGTCGCGGCGGCGGTCGTCGAACCAGCGGGTCAGTTTCGAGAGCATGGAGGCTGCGGACGAAAATCCAAAGCCTGTCTTTTAACTCAATCGATCTGTTTTTGCCATGCCGCGAAGAGGCCGCCGACGAGCGCGACGCCCGCGAGAAAGTAAAAGCCGTCGAGCGATGCGAGGAACGACGCCTGTTGCGCGACCATCCGCGCGATCGACGCGATCGCGAGGCTGTGCGCGTCATTCAGCGCGTGGCCGGCGGCCGCATAGCCGCGCGTCAGTGCGTCGGCGGTCTGCTGGAACAGCGGATCGAACACGTTCGCGCGCTCGACGAGCCGCGTCTGATGCATGGCCAGCCGGTGCTGCTCGACGATGATCACCGAGGACGTCGCGAACGAGATCGTCAGTTGCCGCACGATGTTCTTCACCCGATAGCCATGCGAGTATTCGTCGATCGCGAAGATCCGGAACGTGAGGTTCGCGACCGGCAGCACGATGAACAGCAGCAACAATCCGCGCAACAGCAGCGGGACGACCAGCGCCGCTTCGCCGACCTGCGGCGTCATCCGCGTCATCGATAGCGCGGCCGTGACGGCGATCGCGAACCCCGGTACGACGAACCACTTCTTGTGCGTGACGAATTTCGCGTAGCGCAGGTAGGCGAACAGCGCGGTGGCCGAAAGCAGCGACGTCGTGCCGACGAGGCGCCCGGCATTCTCGACCGGATAGCCGAGGCCGCCCTCGAGCAACCGCGCCGTCAGGTAGCTGAAGCCCGTCGTCTCGTAGTAATAGAACATATAGAGCAGCAGCCCGACCTGGAACGTCCGCTCGCGAAACGCATGCAGCCGCACGAGCGGCGTCGGGTGATGCCACTGGTGATACGCAAACCATGCGAGCGCGCCGAGCCCCGCGATCGTCAGCACGATCAGCATTGGCGAGCCGCTGTAGAGCTGGTAATGCACCTGCTGCAGCACGATCTGCAGCGCGCCTTGTGCGAGCGCGAACACGACGTACGGCCAGAAATGGCCGGAGCCGCGTTCGTCGTCGGGCGTGCGGCCCGAATCGGGCAGCGTGAGCAACGCGAGGACCGCGAACGCGATGCCGGCCGGCGCCGTGCACGCGAACAGCGCGCGCCACGTCGAATGCGCGACCAGCAGCCCGCCGACGATCGGCGCGAGCGCGCTGCCGAGCAGGATCATGATCAGGAACGCGCGCGTCGCGGGCGGCCGTGCCTGCGGCTTGAAGCTGATCTGGATCAGGATCCGGCACGCGCCCATCATCGGGCCGATGAAATAGCCCTGGAAGCCGCGCGCGAACGCGAGCGCCAGCGACGTGTCGGCCAGCGCAGCCGCGATTGCGCCGAACGAGAACATCAGCATGCAGCCCGCGACGTAGCGGCGATGGCCGAGCCGGTCGACCCACCATTGCTGCTGCAGGATGCCGAGCACGGCCGTGACCGCGTAGGCGCTCGACGACCACACGAGTTCGTCGGGCGACGCGTTGATGCCGCCCGCAATGTAGCTCGCGAAGAACGAGAAGACGGCGTTGTCGAAGTAGTCGATGCCGGTGACGAGCGCGAGCGCCCATGGAAACAGGCCCGCACGCAGGTTCGCGCGGCTCCACAGCGGCCGGCCCGGCACCGCGTTCATTCGCGATCCTTGCGTGCGCGCCGCGTGCCGGCCTCGGCCCGTCGCTGGGCGATCAGCGCATCGGCGTTCTCGCCGGCGAGGCGTCGCTCGACGTAGTCGATGTCGTGCTGCAGTTCCTTGCGCAGCGAAACGGCTTCCTTCAGTTCGCGCTGGACGGCCGCGATCCGCCGATCGAGCGTGTCGATCTGCTCGGCGAGGCCGGCGCGGATGTCGCGCAGCGACGCATCCGAATAGCGGCGCCGGCCGTCGCCGGTTTCTTCCAGCGGGCGCTTGAGCATTTCGGTGATGCCGTGCAGCGAGAAGCCGAGCGCGCGCAGCCGCAGGATGCGCGCGAAGCGCTCGAGGTCGGCTTCGTCGTAGAGGCGGTAGCGGCCTTCGCTGCGCGATGGCGTGACGAGCCCGCGCTCTTCGTAGTATTTGAGCGTGCGTGGCGTCACGCCGAGCCGCGACGCGGCGTCGCCGACGGTCAATAGCGGGGCGGAGGCGTCGTTCGGCATCGGAGGTGGGGAATTCGGCGGGACAATGACGCGATTATAGATCAACCTGTACGTTCACGTTCAGGTTGGGATCGAAAAACGGCCGCCGGGCAGGATGCGCGGGCGGCCGCGTTGCGGAGCGGGACGGCGATCAGCCGCCGCGGCGCATCAGGTCGAAGAACTCGGAATTGCTCTTCGTCTGGCGGATCTTGTCGAGCAGGAATTCCATCGCCTCGACTTCGTCCATGTCGTGGATGAACTTGCGCAGCACCCAGATCTTCTGAAGGATCTCGGGCTTGATCAGCATTTCCTCGCGACGCGTGCCCGATTTGTTCAGGTTGATCGACGGGTACACGCGCTTTTCCGCGAGACGGCGCTCGAGGTGCACTTCCATGTTGCCGGTGCCCTTGAACTCTTCGTAGATCACGTCGTCCATGCGGCTGCCGGTTTCGATCAGCGCGGTGCCGATGATCGTCAGCGAGCCGCCTTCCTCGATGTTGCGCGCCGCGCCGAAGAAGCGCTTCGGACGCTGCAGCGCGTTCGCGTCGACACCGCCCGTCAGCACCTTGCCCGACGCCGGGATCACGGTGTTGTACGCACGCGCCAGACGCGTGATCGAGTCGAGCAGAATCACGACGTCGTGCTTCATTTCGACGAGGCGCTTCGCCTTCTCGATCACCATTTCGGCGACCTGGACGTGGCGCGTGGCCGGTTCGTCGAACGTCGACGCGATCACTTCGCCGGCGACGGAGCGCTGCATTTCGGTCACTTCTTCCGGACGCTCGTCGATCAGCAGCACGAACAGGATCACGTCCGGGTGGTTCTGCTTGATCGCGTGCGCGATGTGCTGGAGCATCACGGTCTTGCCCGACTTCGGCGACGCGACGAGCAGGCCGCGCTGGCCCTTGCCGATCGGCGCGATCATGTCGATGATGCGGCCCGTGACGTTTTCCTCGCCGCGCATTTCGCGTTCGAGCGACAGCGGCTTGTTCGGGTGCAGCGGCGTGAGGTTCTCGAACATGATCTTGTGTTTCGAGGCCTCGGGCGGCTGCCCGTTGACTTTGTCGACCTTCACCAGCGCGAAGTAGCGCTCGCCGTCCTTCGGCGTGCGGACTTCACCTTCGATGGTGTCGCCGGTGTGCAGGTTGAAGCGGCGGATTTGCGACGGGCTGATATAGATGTCGTCGGTGCTCGCGAGGTACGACATTTCCGGCGAGCGCAGGAAGCCGAAGCCGTCCGGCAGCACTTCGAGCGTACCGTCGCCGAAGATCGTCTCTCCCGTCTTGGCGCGCTTTTTGAGAATGGCGAACATCAGCTCCTGCTTGCGCAGGCGGTTCGCGTTTTCGATCTCCAGGCCATTGGCCATTTCGATCAGTTCGGAGACGTGCAGAGACTTGAGCTCGGATAAATGCATACGGAGAACCCGCCAGGGAGGAGATGCGACGAAAGAAAATAAGGGAGGAGGGCGAGCGGAAGCGCTCAGAGACTTAAATGCGTCTTGTCGACGTTTTTTAATTCTAGCATAGCCCGATTCGCGCTTGAGCGAGCGATCGGCGGCTTGACAACGGACGTGTTGCCGACTGACAACACGTCCGCGGAACTGCCGGTATTACAGGTGGCTGTCCAGGAATGCGGTGAGCTGCGACTTCGACAGCGCGCCGACCTTCTGCGCGGCGGCCGCGCCGTTCTTGAACAGGATCAGCGTCGGGATGCCGCGCACGCCGAACTTCGCGGGCGTGGCCTGGTTGTCGTCGACGTTGATTTTCGCGATCTGCAGCTTGTCGCCGTAGTCCTTCGCGACTTCGTCGAGGATCGGGGCGATCATCTTGCACGGGCCGCACCATTCGGCCCAGAAATCGACGAGCACGGGCTTGTCGGACTTGACGACGTCCTGTTCGAACGATGCGTCGCTGATGTGTTTGATCTGTTCGCTCATTGGGTCAATACCTCTTACGGTTCGGGGACTGCCTGCTTGCGCGTTGCAGCGTACCGGCCGCCGCAGGCTGCCGGCCGCTGTGGCAGGGCACTCCGCCTTCCGGGAAGGAGGGACGTAAGCGCTGCATGCCGCGGCTCGCGGGTCGTTCGGGCGTCATATTAGCCTAAATTGCTATCTGCTGCGGGCGGCGATAGTAGCCGCTACGCGAGTAGGGGTACGACGCGACGTTCGACCGTTGTGTCACGCAGGTGGAGGCCGGTTCGCCGATTACAAGGGGCGGCCGCGTGCAACGCGTCTGAATGAGTGACGCGCCGGTTTGCCCGGCGAGATTCGCATTGATGCGAACAAACGGTCGCATTCGTCCGGAAGCGGTGATAGAATATGCCGTGACGGGCCTCCTCGCATGGTGGGGCGGTGAACCTGGTCAGGTCGGGAACGAAGCAGCCACAATCGTTTTCCGCCAGTGCCGAGGGTTGGGCTCGTCACCTTCCTTCTCGCCCCGTTCGCAGGGCGTTTTTTATTTCTGCGTCACACTCCGTTCGACCTGCGCCTTGCCCGTGTTCCGCACCGTTTCGCGTGTCGGCGCGACGCAGCGTTACTGATACAATTTCCCGATGACCTATCAAGTTCTCGCACGCAAGTGGCGTCCGAAGGATTTCGCTTCGCTCGTCGGCCAGGAGCACGTCGTCAGGGCGCTCACGCACGCGCTCGACGGCGGGCGTCTCCATCACGCCTATCTGTTTACCGGAACCCGCGGTGTCGGCAAGACGACGCTGTCGCGGATCTTCGCGAAGGCGCTCAACTGTGAAACCGGCGTCACGTCGCAGCCGTGCGGCGTGTGTCGCGCCTGTCGCGAGATCGACGAGGGCCGTTTCGTCGATTACGTCGAGATGGACGCGGCGAGCAACCGCGGCGTCGACGAGATGGCCGCGCTGCTCGAGCGCGCGGTGTACGCGCCCGTCGATGCGCGCTTCAAGGTCTACATGATCGACGAAGTGCACATGCTGACGAACCACGCGTTCAACGCGATGCTGAAGACGCTCGAAGAGCCGCCGCCGCACGTCAAGTTCATCCTCGCGACGACCGATCCGCAGAAAATCCCCGTCACCGTGCTGTCGCGCTGCCTGCAGTTCAACCTGAAGCAGATGCCGGCCGGGCACATCGTGTCGCATCTCGAGCGGATCCTCGGCGAAGAGCAGATCACGTTCGAGCCGCAGGCGCTGCGCCTGCTCGCGCGCGCCGCGCAGGGCAGCATGCGCGACGCGCTGTCGCTGACCGACCAGGCGATCGCCTATTCGGCGAACGAGGTGACCGAGTCGGCGGTGTCGGGCATGCTCGGCGCGCTCGACCAGACTTACATGGTGCGCCTGCTCGACGCGCTCGCGGCCGGCAACGGCCCGGAAATCCTCGCGATTGCCGACGAGATGTCGCTGCGCAGCCTGTCGTTCTCGACCGCGCTGCAGGATCTCGCGAGCCTGCTGCACCGGATCGCGTGGGCGCAGTTCGCGCCGGGCTCGGTGCTCGACGAATGGCCGGAAGCGGCCGACCTGCGCCGTTTCGCGGAGACGCTGAGCCCCGAGCAGGTGCAATTGTTCTATCAGATCGCGACGGTCGGGCGCGCCGAGCTCGGCCTGGCGCCGGACGAATACGCCGGCTTCACGATGACGCTGCTGCGGATGCTCGCGTTCGAGCCGGCCGCTGGTGCCGGCAGTGCGCCGGCCGGTCAGCCGTCCGTGCCGCCGCGTGCGGTGCCGGCCCCGCGCGCTGCTGCGGCGAAGCCGGTAGCGGCCGCGCCCGCTGCCGCAGCACGGCCGCAAGTCGCGGCGCCGGCTGCGCCGGTCGCGCGTTCGGCGCCGGCGCAGTCCAGTGACGAAGCCGCCCGGCCGGTCGCCAAGCCGGCGGTCGTTTCGGCACCGGCAGAAGCACCCGTTTCGGCGCCCGAAAAGGCAGCACCGGCACCGGTCGCGGCCGACGTTCAAGCGGTCGAGCCGCCGCAGCCGCAGCCGGAGGAGAAGGCTTCGCCCGCTGGCGACGCGCCGCCTCCCGCCCGCAAGGAACCCGAGCCGCCTGCCGTTGCCGCCGTGCAGCGAAACGACGAACCGGCGCCGCAGCCCGAACCGGCGCCGCGCGCCGCGCCGCCCGAGCCGGCCGCCGCCCGTCCGGCGGCGCGCGCGGGCGGTGCCGCCGCCGCGCTCGACGTGCTGCGCAATGCAGGGATGCGCGTGTCGTCGGACCGCGGGCGCGCAGGCGCTGCTGCCAAGCCGGCGGCGGCCCAGCCGGCCGCCGAAAAACCGGCCGCGCCGCGTCCCGCCGTTCAGGTGCCGACGCCGCGTGCCGCTGCGCGTGCGCCGCAAGCAGCCGATTCGCGCCAGCCGTCGCCGCCGTGGGAAGACATCCCGCCGGACGACTACGTGCCGCTCAGCGCCGACGAGATGTTCGGCGGTTCCGACGACGGCTTCGTGCCGGTGTTCGACAGCGGTCCCGACGATGTGCGCGTGACGCCGAAGCCGGCGGAAGCCCGTCCGGCCGCGCCGATCGACACGCGCCCGTTGCCGCCGGCGATCGCGCTCGATCCGATCGGCTTCGACGGCGAATGGCCGGCGCTGGCCGCGCGGCTGCCGCTGAAGGGCGTCGCGTATCAGCTTGCGTTCAACAGCGAACTGACGGCCGTTGATGCGAGCGCATTGAAATTGTCGGTGCCGGTGCCGCAGTATGCGGACGCCGCGCAGGTGGCGAAGCTGAAGGCCGCACTGGCCGATGCGCTCGGCAAGCCGGTCGAGGTGAGCGTCGAGGTCGGGCCCGCCCGGCGCACCGCGGCGGCGCTCGATGCGGCCGCGCGCGCGGCACGCCAGCGCGAAGCCGAGCAGGAGATTCACGGCGACCCGTTCGTCCAGCAGCTCGTGCGCGACTTCGGTGCGCGCATCGTCGAGGGCTCGGTGCGCCCGCTCGCCGATTCGGCGCCGGACGGCGCGCCGCCTACGCTGCATTGAACTGACCGCCCCGCGACAGGCACAATCACGCCCCGCACACATTGGCCGGCACGCGCCGCGTGCCGGTTTTCACACGATCAAGAAGGAGTATTCCCATGTTGAAAGGCAACCTCGCCGGACTGATGAAGCAAGCGCAGCAAATGCAGGAAAACATGAAGAAGATGCAGGAGCAGCTTGCGCTGATCGAGGTCGAAGGGCAGTCGGGCGCCGGCCTCGTCAAGGTGACGATGACGTGCCGCAACGAAGTGCGCCGCGTGTCGATCGACCCGAGCCTGCTCGCGGACGACAAGGACATGCTCGAGGATCTCGTCGCCGCTGCGTTCAACGACGCGGTGCGCAAGGCCGAAGCCACGTCGCAGGAAAAGATGAGCGGCATGACGTCGGGCCTGCCGCTGCCCCCGGGCTTCAAGCTGCCGTTCTGAGCGCCGCGTCCTTGCCACCGTTTGCCGCCGTATGAAACAGCCGTCCGCCTTGTCCGCTCTCGTCGAAGCGTTGCGCGTGCTGCCCGGCGTCGGGCCGAAATCCGCGCAGCGCATGGCGGTTCACCTGATGCAGCACGACCGCGAGGGCGCGGAGCGGCTCGGCCGGTCGCTGCTGTTCGCGACCGAGCACCTGCAGCACTGCGAGAAGTGCAACACGTTCACCGAAGCGCAGATCTGCGAGGTCTGCAGCGACGAGGAGCGTGATCCGACGCTGCTGTGCGTCGTCGAGACGCCTGCCGACCAGATCATGCTCGAGCAGACGATGACCTACCGCGGGCTGTATTTCGTGCTGATGGGCCGACTGAGCCCGCTCGACGGAATCGGTCCGAAGGAAATCCATTTCGACCGCCTCGTGCGGCGCGCATCCGACGGCGTCGTCAAGGAAGTCGTGCTCGCGACCAACTTCACGAACGAAGGCGAAGCCACCGCCCACTACCTCGGCCAGACGCTCAAGGCGCGCGGGCTGGCCGTCACGCGCCTCGCGCGCGGCGTGCCGGTGGGCGGCGAGCTCGAGTACGTCGACGCGGGCACTATCGCCCGCGCGATGCTCGACCGCCGCACGATGTAAGCCGGGCGCCGCCTGCCGGCGGCGTCGTTCCTCATGCCAGGGAGACACATGAGCACCAGCCAGGGCCCGCTCGCGGGCGTCAAAGTGCTCGAATTCGGAACGCTGATCGCGGGGCCGTTCGCGTCGCGGCTGTTCGCCGAATTCGGCGCGGAAGTGATCAAGATCGAGGATCCGAACGGCGGCGACCCGCTGCGCAAGTGGCGCAAGCTCCATCCGGAGCAGGGCGGCACGTCGCTGTGGTGGTCGGTGCAGGCGCGCAACAAGAAATCGGTGACGCTGAACCTGAAAGCCGACGCCGGCAAGGCGATCGCGCGGCAGCTCGCGAGCGAGGCCGACATCGTGATCGAGAATTTCCGTCCGGGCCTGCTCGAAAAGCTCGGGCTCGGCTACGACGTGCTGTCGGCCGACAATCCGGGCCTCGTGATGGTGCGCCTGTCCGGCTACGGGCAGACGGGCCCGTACCGCGACCGCCCCGGCTTCGGCGCGATCGCCGAATCGATGGGCGGGCTGCGCCACATCACCGGCTATCCGGATCTGCCGCCGCCGCGCATCGGGATCTCGATCGGCGATTCGATCGCCGCGCTGCACGGCGTGATCGGCGCGCTGATGGCGCTCCATCACCGCAAGGTCAACGGCGGCGCGGGGCAGGTGGTCGACGTTGCACTCTATGAAGCCGTCTTCAACATGATGGAAAGCGTGGTGCCCGAGTACGGCGTGTACGGGATGGTGCGCGAGCGCACCGGCGCGTCGCTGCCGGGCATCGTGCCGTCGAATACGTACGCGTGCCGCGACGGCAGCATCGTGATCGGCGGCAACAGCGATCCGATCTTCAAGCGGCTGATGAAGGCGATCGAGCGCGACGACCTCGCCGACGATCCCGCGCTCGCGCAAAACGACGGGCGGGTGCCGCGCACGCAGGAAATCGACGACGCGATCGCCGCGTGGCTCGCGCCGCGCACGATCGACGAGGCGCTCGTCGTGCTCAATGCGGCCGACGTGCCGGCCGGGCGCATCTACAGCGCGGCCGACATGTTCACCGATCCGCAGTTCGTCGCGCGCGAGATGATCCAGCGTTTCAAGCTGGCCGACGGCACCGACATTCCGCTGCCGAACATCACGCCGAAGCTGTCGGACACGCCGGGCGAAACGCGCTGGCTCGGTCCCGAGCTCGGCGAGCATACCGACGAGGTGCTGCGCGGCCTCGGCTACGACGCGCCCGCGATTGCCGCGCTGCGCGAGGCGGGCGCGATCTGAGCGCAGCCGGCGCGGCGCTTTGCGCCGGGCCGCTCGACGAAGGGTTCCCCGACGAGATTTTCGGCGGGCGGAAAACTCGGCGGCCCGGTGTTTTCCCCAACGCGCGGAACGCCGCCGCGCAGTGCGGCGGCGCATCGCGTGCCCATGCGTATACCCGCCCGTCCGCGGCGGCCGGACTGTCGCTCTCGCGCCATCTTTCCTCGGTTACAATCGCCGGATGCGAATCCTACTCAGCAACGACGACGGCTATCTCGCCCCCGGTCTCGCCGCGCTCAGCGAAGCGCTGCAGCCGCTGGCCGAGCTTACGGTGATCGCGCCCGAGCAGAACTGCAGCGGCGCGTCGAATTCCCTCACGTTGTCGCGGCCGCTGTCGGTGCAGCGCGCAGCGGGTACGGGTTTCTTCTACGTGAACGGCACGCCGACCGATTCGGTGCACGTCGCGCTGACGGGGATGGCCGACGCGCGGCCGGACATCGTCGTGTCCGGCATCAACAACGGCCAGAACATGGGCGAAGACACGCTCTATTCGGGGACAGTTGCGGCCGCCACCGAAGGCATCATGTTCGGCGTGCCGGCCATCGCGTTCTCGCTGGTCGACAAGGGCTGGGCCCATCTGGCCGACGCCGCGCGCGTCGCCGCGGAAATCGTCGAGCACTACCTCGCGCATCCGCTGCCGGGCAACCCGTTGCTGAACGTCAATATTCCGAACCTGCCGTACGATCAACTGAAGGGCTGGCAGGTCACGCGCCTCGGCAAGCGTCATCCGTCGCAGCCAGTGATTCGCCAGACCGATCCGCGCGGCGAGCCGATCTACTGGATCGGCGCCGCGGGCGACGCGCTGGACGCCAGCGATGGCACCGATTTCCACGCCGTCGCAAACGGTTTCGTATCGATCACGCCGCTGCAGCTCGATCTCACGCATACGCAGATGCTGCCCGCGACGCGCGAATGGGCGCGCGCCGGAGGGCGGGCTTCATGAGCGGCGAGCGCGCGAAGCGGTTCCCGCTCGCGCTCGAAGATCTCAAACGAGCGCCACGCAAATCGGAAGGTCGGCCCGGCGAACGCCAAGCGGCGGGTGCGGTGCCGAAGGCCGCCGACAAACCCGCAGCCGTACTGAAACCGGTTGCGGCGAAGCCGGCCGCCGCGCGGGCGCCGCTGCCGGGTATCGCCGCCGCGAAGCCGGCGACCGCACCGAAGCCGACCGCGCTGAAACCCGCGCTGCCGAAGCCGGCTGCGCCGAGCATCGCGCCGACCGGCGCGTTCGCGCTCACGTCGGAACGTGTGCGCGAGCGGATGGTCGAACGGCTGCGCGCGAACGGCGTGACCGATGCGCGCGTGCTGGACGCAATGGCCGCGGTGCCGCGCCACCTGTTCGTGGATCCCGGGCTCGCGACGCAGGCCTACGAGGATTCGGCGTTGCCGATCGGCCACCAGCAGACCATTTCAAAGCCGTCGGTCGTCGCGCGCATGATCGAGCTCGCGATGGCCGGCCGCACGCTCGAGCGCGTGCTCGAGATCGGCACGGGTTGCGGCTATCAGGCCGCCGTGCTGAGCCACGTGGCACGCGACGTGTATTCGATTGAACGCATCAAGCCGCTCTACGAGCGCGCGAAGCTGAACCTGCGGCCGCTGCGCGTGCCGAACATCCGTCTGCATTACGGCGACGGGCGTGTCGGCCTGCCGTCCGCGGCCCCGTTCGACGCGATCGTGATCGCCGCGGCGGGGCTCGACGTGCCGCAGGCGCTGCTCGAGCAGCTCGCGATCGGCGGGCGGCTCGTCGCGCCGGTCGGCGCGCAGAGCGGGCAGCACCAGGTGCTCACGCTCGTCGAGCGCGTCGCGCACGCGCAATGGCGAGAGTCCCGGCTTGATCGCGTTTTCTTTGTCCCTTTAAAATCCGGAGTGATTTGAAACCGATGAGTATGTTGCGCGCGATGCAAAACAACCGATCCAGGGAACCGCTCACGCTCGCTCAGCGCGCGATCTGTGTGGCTGCGTTCTCCACGCTACTGGCCGCCTGTGCGACGCGGCTCGACAACGCGCCCGTCGTCGACCGCTCCGGGTCGCTCGGCACGACCGCCGCCGCGCAGCCCGCGGCGCCGCTTCCGCCGGCGCCACCGGGTTACTACCGGGTGAAGCCGGGCGACACGCTGTACCGGATCGCACTCGAGAACGGGCAGAACTATCGCGACATCGCGGCGTGGAACAATCTGTCGAACCCGAATCAGATCGAAGTCGACCAGCTGCTGCGCGTGTCGCCGCAGGCCGGTGCCGCGGTCGCGGGTACGCAGGTCGCCGCGCCGATCGGAGGCGCCGCCGTTGCGACCGCGCCGCTCAGCAGTGGCCCCGCGACGCCGGCTGCCGGTACGTCGTCGTCGAGCGCGACGGCGCCTGCCGCGGCAGCCGCGTCGAGCGATACGGCGGCTGCTCCGAGCGGCCCCGTGACGTTCGCGTGGCCCGCGCGCGGCCCCGTGCTGAACGGGTTCGACGATGCGAAGAACAAGGGTGTCAATATCGGCGGGACGGCTGGCGAGGCCGTGAAGGCGGCGGCGGACGGCCGCGTCGTTTACTCCGGCAACGGTCTGCGTGGCTACGGCAACCTCATTATCATCAAACACGATGCAACTTACCTCACGGCGTATGCACACAATCGCGCTTTGATGGTAAAAGAGGGGGACGCGGTAACGAAGGGGCAGAAGATCGCCGAGATGGGTAACAGCGATGCCGACCGCGTGATGCTGCATTTCGAGGTTCGCCGGCAGGGTAAGCCTGTCGATCCGCTGAAGTATTTGCCGCCTCAATAACCGAGACGACCATGCCGAAATCGAAGCGCCACGAGCCGCAAGCCGAGTCTGAGAAGATCAGTCGTGCCACGCAAGCATCGGTGGGGCGAGCAGGTGCTTCGACGGACGACGAGGACGACGTCGCGGAAAACGAACGCGATCTCGAGGCGCGCGACGCCGACACGGACGGCGGCGACGACGAGCGCGAAGGCCGCCAGGAAGCCGCGCCCGACGTCGACGATTTCCGCACGCTGCTGCAGGCCGAGCTCACGGCCGACACGATCCAGCATTACCTGAACCGCATCAGCGTGAAGCCGCTGCTGACCGTCGAGGAAGAGCAGCGCTATTCGCGCCTGGCGAAGGCCGGCGAATTCGAGGCGCGGCAGGTGATGATCGAGCGCAACCTGCGTCTCGTCGTCAGTATCGCGAAGGGGTACCTGAACCGCGGCGTGCCGCTGCTCGACCTGATCGAGGAAGGCAATCTCGGCCTGATGCACGCGATCGAGAAATTCGACCCGACGCGCGGTTTCCGCTTCTCGACCTACGCGACGTGGTGGATCCGGCAGAGCATCGAGCGGGCGATCATGAACCAGGCCCGCACGGTGCGCCTGCCCGTGCACGTGATCCGCGAACTGAACCAGGTGCTGCGCGCGAAGCGCCATCTCGAAAAGAACTCGATGTCGACGGGCGAGGCGGCCGAGCGCCGCGAAGCCAGCATCGACGACATCGCCTATCTCACCGGCAAGACCGCCGAGGAAGTCACCGATATCCTCGCGCTCAACGAACACACGGCGTCGCTCGACGCGCCGCTCGATCTTGATCCCGCGAGCAGCCTGCTCGACCTGCTGCCCGACGACCAGAGCCAGTCGCCCGACGCCGAAGTGCAGCACCGCGAGCTCGAAACGCTGACGCGCGCGTGGCTGTCGCGGCTGTCCGACAAGCACCGGCATGTGATCGAGCGCCGCTTCGGCCTGAACCACATCGAACCGGCGACGCTCGAGGAGCTCGCCGACGAGATGGGGCTCACGCGCGAGCGCGTGCGGCAGATCCAGCAGGAAGCGCTGGTGCGCCTCAAGCGGTTCTTCGCCTCCAACGGCGTGCGCAAGGACGCCGTTCTGTAACCGATGACTCCGATTCTTGTTTTTGACATCGAGACGATTCCCGATGTCGACGGCATTCGCCGTCTGGAAGACCTGCCCGCGACGCTCGACGATGCGGCGGTGGCCGAACATGCGTTTGCCGCACGCCGCGAGAAGACCGGCGGCGATTTCCTGCCGCATCATCTGCAGCGGATCGCGGCGATCTCGTGCGTGTTCCGCGACAACAACGGTTTTCGCGTGCGCTCGCTCGGGACGCCGCAGGACAACGAAGCGACGTTGATCCAGTCGTTCTACCGCGTGATCGAGAAATACACGCCGCAGCTCGTGTCGTGGAACGGCGGCGGTTTCGATCTGCCGGTCCTCCACTACCGCGCACTCGTGCACGGCATTCCCGCCACCCGCTACTGGGATCTCGGCGAGGACGACCGCGAATTCAAGTGGAACAACTACATCGCACGCTATCACTCGCGGCATACCGACCTGATGGACGTGCTCGCGATGTATCAGGCGCGCGCGAACGCGCCGCTCGACGCGCTGGCGAAGCTGTGCGGTTTCCCGGGCAAGCTCGGGATGGACGGCAGCCAGGTGTGGCCGGCGTTCCGGGACGGCCGGATCGACGAAATCCGCAACTATTGCGAAACCGACGTCGTCAATACATACCTGCTGTATTGCCGGTTCCAGTTGATGCGCGGTGGCCTGACGCCGAGCGAGTACGCGGACGAGATCCTGCTCGTGAAGAACGCGCTCGCGCTGGAGCCGGCGCCGCACTGGGCCGAATACCTGGCCGGCTTCGACGCGTAGTGCGGGCAGGTCGCGCCGTAGCCGGCGCGATCAGCCGAGTTCGAGCAGCACCGGCTGGTGATCGGACGCGCGTACGTCGCCGTCGATCTCGCAGCGGATGACGCGCGGCAACAGCGTGTCGGTCACGAACACGAAGTCGCACGCGAGCGGCCCGTCCGACCATTGCACCGTATCGTAGACGCCGGCCGTCGGCGGCGGCGTACGACCGGGATGCCGTGCGACCCACGCGTCGACGAAACCTGGTGCGTCGGCAATCGGCTCCAGGAAGCGGCGGTACGCATCGGCGCCGAATGCACTGTTGAAATCGCCGCAAACGATCGCATCGCGCGGTTGTCCGGTCGCGCTGAACGGCCCGTCGGCGGTTTCGGCGGGAGCGGGATGGTCCGCATGCGCGCAGGCTTCGCGATGCCGGTCGCGTAGCGCATCGACCTGCGCCAGCCGCTGGCGCGCCGAGTAATACTCCAGATGCGTGGTGACCACGCGCAACCACCCGAAAGGCGCCCGCAACGCGATATCGAGCGCGACGCGCGGCATCGACGGCGCGCCGGCGTCGGCTGGCCACGGCAGCGATTGGCGCAGCACGCGCCCGACCGGCAGCCGCGTCGCGATCGCGTTGCCGAACTGGCGGCGCGGTGCACCTGGCCGGATGGCCGGCAGATCCGCGCCGATGGCGTCGACGATCGTATAACCAGGCAGCAACGCCGCGAGTTCGGCGAACTGGTCCGGCCCTGGCCGGCCGGGCAGTGCGTCGAAGCCGCGCGTGATTTCCTGCACGCACAGCACGTCGAAATCGCTCAACTGCCGGGCGGCGGCGATCGTGCGCGGGAGGTCGACGATGCCGTCCGCATCCCGACCCCATTGGATGTTCCAGTCGATCAATCGCATGGTCGAGTCTCCTTGGCTCGGTGCTGCGAGCAGAACCCGTGCCGCGGTGGGGCCGCGGCACGCATTGCGCGCGGCAGGTCGGCGCGCAACGGGCGCGCGGTTGTCAGCCGCTCACGCGCCACGCGCCACGCATCGCGCCATGCGCATCGGCATCGGCATCGGCGCTTGCGTGACGAAAGCGCGCGACGGGAGCCTTCGTCGTCTACAATCTCGCCTTCTTCAACGTTTGTCAGGAAAAGCAGGTGTCCGAAGCCGTCCCCACTTCTGCGCGCAAATCGAAAAACGCGCCCGTCGCGCCCGGGCCCGCCCCGGTTCTCGAGATCGAATCGCTCGACATGGAAGCGCGCGGTGTCGGCCGCACGATGACCGAGGACGGTCAGCCGGGCAAGGTGATCTTCGTCGAAGGCGCGCTGCCGGGCGAGCGCGTGACCTATTCGAGCTATCGCCGCAAGCCCAGCTACGAGCAGGCGACGGTTGTCGACATTCTGCGCCCGAGCGTGATGCGCACGCAGCCGAAGTGCGCATTCTTCGGCACCTGCGGCGGCTGCTCGATGCAGCATCTCGACATGCGTGCGCAGGTGGCGGTCAAGCAACGCGTGCTGGAAGACAATCTGTGGCATCTGGCGAAGCTGCGCGCGGAAACGATGTTCGCGCCGATCCACGGCCCGTCGTGGGGCTATCGCTACCGGGCGCGCCTGACCGTGCGCAACGTCGCGAAGAAGGGCGGTGTGCTGGTCGGGTTCCACGAGAAGAAGAGCAGCTACGTGGCCGACATGACGAGCTGCGAAGTGCTGCCGCCGCACGTGTCGGCGATGCTCGTGCCGCTGCGCCGGCTCGTCGAGGGGCTGTCGATTCGCGACCGGATGCCGCAGATCGAACTCGCGGTCGGCTCGGCCGTCACCGCGCTCGTGCTGCGCGTGCTGGAGCCGATCAACGCGGACGACGAAGCGCTGCTGCGCGCGTTCGCGGACGAGCACAACGTGCAGTTCTGGCTGCAGCCGAAGGGGCCGGACACGGTGACGCCGTTCTACCCGCTCGACGTATCGCTCGATTACACGCTGCCGGAATTCGGCATCCGCATGCCATTCAAGCCGACCGACTTCACGCAGGTCAATCACCAGATCAACCGTGTGCTGGTGGGCCGTGCGCTGCGTCTGCTCGCGCCGTCGCGCGACGATCGCGTGCTCGACCTGTTCTGCGGGATCGGCAACTTCACGCTGCCGCTCGCGCGGCTGTCGCGCGAAGTGATGGGCATCGAGGGCAGCGACACGCTGACCACGCGTGCGCTCGCGAACGCCCGCGAGAACGGTGTCGACGGCCACACGACGTTCGCGTGCCGGAACCTGTTCGAGGTGACGGGCGACGATCTGCGCGCGCTCGGCGCATTCGACAAGTTCCTGATCGACCCGCCGCGCGAGGGCGCGCTTGCGGTGTCGAAGGCGCTGGCCGAGATCGCGCAGAGCGGCGAAGGCCCGCTGCCGAAGCGCATCGTCTACGTATCGTGCAACCCGTCGACGCTCGCGCGCGATGCGGGGCTGCTCGTGCACGAAGCCGGCTATCGGCTGAAGGGCGCCGGGGTCGTGAACATGTTCCCGAATACGTCGCACGTCGAATCGATCGCGCTGTTCGAGCGCGACTGAGCCGAGCGGCGGACGTAAAAAAACCGGCCCGCGGGCCGGTTTTTCATGGCGCGTGCCGAACGTCAGTTGCGGTTGCCGCCGAAGATGCCGAGCAGCGCGAGCAGGTTCGTGAACACGTTGTACAGGTCGAGGTAGATCGCGAGCGTGGCCGAGATGTAGTTCGTCTCGCCGCCGTTCACGACGCGCTGGACGTCGAACAGCATGTAGGCCGAGAAGATCGCGATCGCGAGCACCGACACGGTGAGCATCAGCGCCGGCAGTTGCAGGAAGATGTTCGCGACCGACGCGAGCAGGATCACGATCACGCCCATGAACAGCCACTTGCCGAGCCCGGAAAAGTCGCGCTTGCTGACGGTGGCGATCGTCGCCATCGTGGCGAAGATGATGCCGGTGCCGCCGAACGCGAGCATGATCAGCGACGGGCCGTTCGAGAAGCCGAGGATGAAGCTCAGCAGCCGCGACAGCATCAGGCCCATGAAGAACGTGAAGCCGAGCAGCACGAACACGCCGGCCGCGCTGTTCTTGGTCCGCTCGATCGCGAACATGAAGCCGAACGCGATCGCGAAGAACGCGAGCAGGCTCATCATCGGGCTCGTGGCCGCGAACAGCGAGAAGCCCGTCGCGACGCCGACCCAGGCGCCCAGCACGGTCGGCACCATCGACAGCGCGAGCAGCCAGTACGTGTTCCGCAGCACGCGGTTGCGAACCTCGGCGGTGCTGACGGAACCGCCGCGGCCGAAATTGTACGGATAGTCGTTCATGGTTTCTCCTAACATTGAACGCGTGGGCGTCCGGGGCCGGTTCGGCGCGCGCGATGTGCGGCGCAGCAAACCGGGGCAGCTATGGCTAAGATACGTTCCGTGCCCGGAGGTTTCAATGGCCCGGCGGAACAAAACATACGGATTCTGAACCTTTCATGCGTGTAAGGGTTCAATCGCAATGATACACGGGATCGTGCTACAATAGCGGATTCATTTGAACCTGTAACTTCTTAATTTTTTGGAGTTTTTATGGCAATCGAGCGCACCCTGTCGATCATCAAGCCGGATGCGGTGGCAAAGAACGTGATCGGCCAGATCTATAGCCGTTTCGAAGGCGCCGGCCTGAAGATCGTCGCATCGCGCATGGCGCACCTGTCGCGTGCTGACGCAGAGAAGTTCTACGCAGTTCACGCAGCGCGTCCGTTCTTCAAGGATCTCGTCGATTTCATGATCTCGGGCCCGGTGATGATCCAGGTTCTGGAAGGCGAAGGCGCGATCCTGAAGAACCGCGACCTGATGGGCGCGACGGATCCGAAGAAGGCGGAAAAGGGCACGATCCGCGCCGACTTCGCCGACAGCATCGACGCGAACGCCGTGCACGGCTCGGACGCTGCGGAAACGGCAGCGGTCGAAATCGCGTTCTTCTTCCCGGAAATGAACGTTTACTCGCGTTAAGCCCTGGCTGACAGCAAGTAGGCAGGATTCAGCGCACGCGGCAAGGCAGCACATCATGACGAGCGAAACTTCCGTCAATCTTCTCGACTTCGACGCCGAGGGTCTTGTCGCGTACTGCGGCAGCCTGGGCGAGAAGCCGTTCCGCGCCAAGCAGTTGCAGCGCTGGATCCACCAATACAACGCCGGCGATTTCGACGGCATGACCGATCTCGCGAAGTCCCTGAGGGAAAAACTCAAGGGCCGCGCATCGATCGTGATGCCGGACATCGCCAGCGATCACGTTTCCGCCGACGGCACGCGCAAGTGGCTGATCGACGTCGGAAACGGCAATGCGGTCGAAACCGTGTTCATCCCGGAAGAGACGCGCGGCACGCTGTGCGTGTCGTCGCAGGCCGGGTGCGCGGTGAACTGCCGCTTCTGTTCGACGGGCAAGCAGGGCTTCTCCCGCAACCTGTCGACAGCCGAAATCATCGGCCAGCTCCGGATGGCCGAATTTGCATTGCGAGCGTCGCTGGGCCGCGCGCCCGGACCGAACGGCAAGGCCGAACGGGTCGTCACCAACGTGGTGATGATGGGCATGGGCGAGCCGCTGCTGAATTACAGCGCGGTCGTACCCGCGATGCGGCTGATGCTCGACGACAACGCATACGGCCTGTCGCGCCGTCGCGTCACGCTGTCGACGTCCGGCGTGGTGCCGATGATGGACCGCCTCGGCGCCGAGTTGCCGGTCGCGCTGGCCGTTTCGCTGCACGCGCCGAACGATGCGCTGCGCGACGAGCTGGTGCCGCTCAACAAGAAGTATCCGCTGCGCGAGCTGATGGCCGCGTGCCAGCGTTATCTGAAAGTCGCGCCGCGCGATTTCATTACATTCGAATACTGCATGCTCGACGGCGTCAACGACACCGAAGCGCATGCGCGCGAACTGCTGGCCGTCACGCGCGACGTGCCGTGCAAGTTCAACCTGATCCCGTTCAATCCGTTTCCGGAGTCGGGCCTCATCCGCTCGAAGCCGGAGCAGATCAAGCGCTTCGCGCAGGTCCTCATCGACGCGGGTGTCGTCACGACCGTGCGCAAGACGCGCGGCGACGACATCGATGCCGCGTGCGGGCAGCTGGCCGGCGCGGTGAAGGATCGCACGCGCCTCGCGGAGCGGACGGGCGCAGCAGGAAAAATCATCGAAGTTCGGGCAGTTTGACGGGGGCACCTGGCCGGGGTGCCCGAACCCTTTGGCGGTGCAACACGCGAATAGCGATCGGTCGCGGCGCCTCGGCGCCGCGCATGGTATGAACCGTAGCGGGTGCCGGCCGGCAGGAGCCGGCGGCAGCCGCCAGTGAAGAAGAATCGACGCGAGGACAAGGATGAGTGAGCCGCAGCCGTCTAACGGCGCAGAGACGAATGCCGCGAAGCCGGCACCGGCGGGACTGGAAACGCTGGTCGCGGTCGGCAGCCGCCTGGCGCAGCTTCGGGAGACGAAGGGCTGGTCGGTCGACGACGTGTCGGCGCGACTCAAGGTCGCACCGCAAAAGCTCCGGGCGCTCGAGGCCGGCGACATCAGCCATTTGCCCGGCGTGACGTTCGCGCTCGGCGTCGTGCGCAGCTACGCGAAGATGCTCGGCGTCGATCCGGAACCGTTCGCGCAGGCACTGCGCCGCGAGCGCGGGGTGCCGGAAGTCGACCTGTCGATGCCTGCGTCGTCGGGCACGGATCTGCCGCGCGGCCGCGTGTCGATTCCGCTGGGCGGCTCGTCGCGCCACCATCCGTGGCTGTGGGGAACGGGGATCGTCATCGTCGCGGTGGTCGCCGTACTGATGTGGCACACTGGCGGCGATTCGTCGAGCCTGCTCGCGCGCTTCAAGGGCGGCGACGCCGAACATGCGTCGGCCGCGAGCGCGGCGGCGGCATCGTCGTCCGCCGAAGAGGCGGCGGCGAACGGCGCGTCGGCGGCGGTTGCGAATGAGGTTCCGGCCCCGGCTGCTGCATCGGCTGCTCCGGCGCAGGCGATCGCGTCGGCCGTTCCCGCGCCCGCGGCCCCGGTCGCGACGGCGGCTGCGTCGCAGCCCGTGGCGGAAACGGCGGCGGCAAGCACGGCCGCGCCGGCCCAGCCGGCGAGCGTCGTGGTGGCGGCAGGCCAGTCGATGATCGAACTGAAGGTCAAGCAGGATTGCTGGTTCAGCGTGCGCGACAAGAACGGCAAGGAGCTGTTCTCGGCGCTCGTGCGCGCCGGCGAGACGAAACAGGTGGCCGGCGACGGGCCGTTCAAGGTCACGATCGGCAACAAGGCCGGCCTCGACGCGGTTGCGTTCGACGGAAAACCGGTCGATCCGGCAAAATATTCGGCAGCGCGGGGTAACGTGGCGCGGTTCACGTTGCCCTGACGTCAAGCGCCGTGGCGAAGGCTTGCCGTCGATACCGGCAGGCCGTGAGGGCACGGCGCTTTTTCAATTCATGCGCCGCGTCGCGGCGCATTCCGCGTAAATGGATCTATCGATGCAATCCGAAGCTCAATCCCCACGCAGCAGTCAGATTTGTTCAACCGAGCCGGTGTTCGGCGGGCATCAGCCGCGCCGCGTATCGCATGCGGTGGATGTCCGCTGGGGCGGGCAACTCGTGACGATCGGCGGCGACGCGCCGGTGCGCGTGCAGTCGATGACGAATACCGACACGGCCGATGCGATCGGCACAGCGATCCAGATCAAGGAACTCGCGAACGCGGGCTCCGAACTGGTGCGCATCACGGTCAACACGCCCGAAGCCGCGGCCGCCGTGCCGGCGATTCGCGAGCAGCTCGACCGGATGGGCGTGACCGTGCCGCTCGTCGGCGATTTCCACTACAACGGCCACCTGCTGCTGCGCGACTACCCGGGCTGCGCGGAGTCGCTGTCGAAGTACCGGATCAACCCCGGTAACGTCGGTCAGGGCGCGAAGCGCGACACGCAGTTCGCGCAGATGATCGAGGCCGCGGCGAAGTACGACAAGCCGGTGCGGATCGGCGTGAACTGGGGCAGTCTCGACCAGGACCTGCTCGCGCGCATGATGGACGAGAACGGCGCGCGTGCGCAGCCGTGGGACGCGCAGAGCGTGATGTACGAGGCGCTGATCCAGTCGGCGATCGGCTCTGCCGAACGCGCGGTCGAGCTCGGCCTCGGCCGCGACCGCATCGTGCTGTCGTGCAAGGTCAGCGGCGTGCAGGACCTGATCGCCGTGTATCGCGAACTCGGCCGCCGCTGCGGCTTCGCGCTGCACCTCGGGCTGACCGAGGCCGGCATGGGCTCGAAGGGCATCGTCGCGTCGACGGCGGCGCTTGGCGTGCTGCTGCAGGAAGGGATCGGCGACACGATCCGCATCTCGCTGACGCCGGAACCGGGCGCGTCGCGCACGGGCGAGGTGATCGTCGGCCAGGAAATCCTGCAGACGATGGGCCTGCGCTCGTTCGCGCCGATGGTGATCGCGTGCCCGGGCTGCGGCCGCACGACGAGCACGCTGTTCCAGGAACTCGCGATGCAGATCCAGACGTATCTGCGCGAACAGATGCCGGCGTGGCGCAAGGAATATCCGGGCGTCGAGAAGATGAACGTCGCGGTGATGGGTTGCATCGTCAACGGCCCGGGCGAATCGAAGCACGCGAACATCGGCATCAGCCTGCCGGGTTCGGGCGAGAACCCGGCCGCGCCCGTCTTCATCGACGGCGAGAAGGTCAAGACGCTGCGCGGCGAGCGGATCGCCGAGGAATTCCAGCAGATCGTCAGCGACTACGTCGCACGCAATTACGGCCGCACCGAGGCCCTGAACTAATTCGTCCACACACACGAACGATGACTGAACAGAAACGCAAGATCGAGAAGCTCACCGGCGTCAAAGGCATGAACGACATCCTTCCGCAGGATGCCGGCCTGTGGGAATTCTTCGAAGCTACCGTGAAATCGCTGCTGCGCGCGTACGGCTACCAGAACATCCGCACGCCGATCGTCGAACACACGCAGCTGTTCACCCGCGGCATCGGCGAAGTCACGGACATCGTCGAGAAGGAGATGTACAGCTTCACCGACGCGCTGAACGGCGAGAACCTGACGATGCGTCCGGAAAACACCGCGGCCGTCGTGCGTGCGTCGATCGAGCACAACATGCTGTACGACGGCCCGAAGCGCCTGTGGTACATCGGCCCGATGTTCCGTCACGAGCGTCCGCAGCGCGGCCGCTATCGCCAGTTCCACCAGGTGGGCGTCGAGGCGCTCGGCTTCGCGGGTCCCGATGCGGATGCCGAGATCATCATGATGTGCCAGCGCCTGTGGGACGACCTCGGCCTGACCGGCATCAAGCTCGAGATCAACTCGCTCGGCCTCGCCGAGGAGCGCGCCGCGCACCGCGTCGAGCTGATCAAGTACCTCGAGCAGTTCGCCGACGTGCTCGACGAGGACGCGAAGCGCCGCCTGTATACGAACCCGCTGCGCGTGCTCGACACGAAGAATCCCGCGCTGCAGGACATCGCGCAGAACGCGCCGAAGCTGATCGACTTCCTCGGCGACGAATCGCGCGCGCACTTCGAGGGGCTGCAGCGCCTGCTGCTCGCGAATAACATTCCGTTCAAGATCAATCCGCGTCTCGTGCGCGGCCTCGATTACTACAACCTGACCGTGTTCGAGTGGGTCACCGACAAGCTCGGCGCGCAGGGCACGGTCGCGGCCGGCGGCCGCTACGATCCGCTGATCGAGCAGCTCGGCGGCAAGCCGACCGCCGCGTGCGGCTGGGCGATGGGCATCGAGCGCATCCTCGAACTGCTGAAGGAAGAAGATCTGACGCCCGAGCAGGAAGGCGTCGACGTGTACGTCGTGCACCAGGGCGAGACCGCGCGCGAACAGGCGTTCATCGCGGCCGAGCGCCTGCGCGACACGGGCCTCGACGTGATCTTCCACTGCAGCGCCGACGGCGCGCCGGCGAGCTTCAAGTCGCAGATGAAGCGGGCCGATGCGAGCGGCGCCGCGTTCGCGGTGATCTTCGGCGAAGAAGAGGTCGCGAACGGCACGGTGGGCGTGAAAGCGTTGCGCGGCGCGGGTGCGGAAGGGGAAAAGAACGTTCAGCAGACCGTACCGGTCGAAAGCTTGACCGAATTCCTAATCAATGCGATGGTTGCATCCGCCGAAGACGGCGACGACTGATCGCGCTGGCATCCGCTCGACAAGAAAAGCCTGAACAGGAAGAAGGAATCGCTCGCCGATGAGTTATCACGACGAACAAGAATCGATTGAAAGTCTCAAGGCGTGGTGGGCCCGCTGGGGCAACCTCACCACGTGGATCGTGCTCGCGGCGCTCGTCGTCGCGGCCGGTTTCAACGGCTGGAACTACTGGCAGCGCCGTCAGGCTGCCGAGGCGTCCGGGCTGTACGAGCAGGTCCAGAAGGCCGCCGCCGCGAACGACAAGGCGACGATGGCCCGCGCGGCCGCCGACATGGAAGACAAGTTCGGCAGCACGCCGTATGCGCAGATGACGGCGCTCGCGGCCGCGAAGACGCTGTACGCGGCCGGCGACGCGGCAGGCGCGAAGGCGCAGCTGCAATGGGCCGTCGATCACGCCAAGGACGACGAGTACAAGCAGATCGCGAAGCTGCGTCTCGCGTCGCTGCTGCTCGACGAGAAGGCGTACGATGCGGGCCTCGCGTTGCTGTCGGGCACGCCGGTCGATGCATTCAAGGGCCTCGTGGCCGATCGTCGCGGCGATCTGCTTGCCGCGCAAGGCAAGACCGACGATGCGCGCGCGGCTTACAAGCTCGCGCTCGACGGCCTGTCGAAGGACGACCAGTCCGCGCGCCAGCTCGTGCAGTTCAAGCTGGACGCGCTCGGCGGCTGAATCCCGGTCCCCTCAACCTCTTAACTCTGCTTCGCTAACCGATGAATTTGCTGAAACGTTACGCTGTGCCCGTTGCCTGCGCGGCGGCTGTCCTCGCTTTGGCGGCTTGCTCGTCGTCGAAGGACGCGCGCCGCGTGCCGACGCCGCTCACCGAGTTCAAGCCCGTCATGGACGTGCAACAGGTCTGGAAGGCGAGCGTCGGCAAGGGCGGACGCTACCTGTTCTCGCCGGTGGCCGTGGGCGACGCCATCTATGCGGCGGGCGAAAACGGTTCGGTCGAGAAGATCGACGCGAAGACGGGCCAGACGCTGTGGCGCTCGAAGGTCGGTTCCGACCTGTCGGCCGGTGTCGGCAGCGACGGCAACCTCACCGCGGTCGGTGCGCTGAAGGGCGGCGTGTTCGTGCTGGGCCCGGACGGCAAGCAGCTGTGGAAGACCAGCGTGCAGGGCGAGATCTTCTCGCCGCCGCTCGTCGGCAACGGCCTCGTGGTCGTCCGCACGATCGACGGCCAGGTGATCGCGTTCAACGCGCAGACGGGCGAGCAGAAGTGGAACTACCGCAACCGTGCGGTGCCGCTGAACCTGCGCGTGTCGGCCGGCATGACGTTCGCGGGCGACGCGGCCGTGCTCGCGGGCTTCCCGGGCGGCGGTCTGGTCGCGATCAACCTGCAGACGGGCGAGCCGTTCTGGCAGACCCCGGTGTCGTTCCCGAAGGGCGTGACCGAAGTCGAGCGCATCAACGACGTCAGCGGTCCGCCGACGCTCGTGGGCGCGCAAGCCTGCGCGGTGACGTTCCAGGGTCAGCTCGGCTGCTTCGATGCGAACTCGGGCCGGCCGCTGTGGGAAAAGCCGTTCTCAAGCCGCAGCGGCCTCGCGCAGGACGATTCGGTGGTCGCCGGCGGCGACGACTGGTCGGTCGTCACCGCGTACGACGCGGCCACGGGCAACCAGCTCTGGCGCAACGACAAGCTGAAGAGCCGTGACGTCGGCGTGCCGTACCTGCTCGGGCACGCGGTCGTGATGGGCGATTACCAGGGCTTCGTGCACTTCCTGTCGCGCGAAGACGGCAGCTTCATCGCGCGGATGAAGACCGACGGCAGCGCGATCACGGCGGCGCCGGTCCTCGCGGGCAATACGCTCGTCGTGCAGACGAAGGACGGCGGCCTGTACGGGTTCCGCCCGCGCTGACGCGCAGGAAACCGATGCGGCCGTGGCGCGGCGGGCAGGTCCCGCACGCCGCGGCCGCGCGACTTGAAGGCGGCCGGCGTTCCCGGCCGCTCGGTATTTGAAAGGCAGTTCGAGACGAAAGACGACGGCGCGCAACGCGCGCCGGGCGCGCGCATCCGGCGCGGCGCGAATTCGTGATATTTTCATTCAGCGCAGCCGCCCGCAGCAGCGGGCCTCCCGCTGCTGCGCATCACCGTAGAAAACACAGATGAAACCGGTCATTGCCCTCGTTGGGCGCCCCAATGTGGGGAAATCCACGCTGTTCAACCGGCTCACGCGCTCGCGCGATGCGCTGGTCGCCGACTTGCCGGGCCTCACGCGCGATCGCCATTACGGCGAAGGGCGCGTCGGCGAACGACCGTACCTGGTCGTCGATACCGGCGGCTTCGAGCCCGTCGCGAAGGACGGCATCCTGCACGAAATGGCGCGCCAGACGCGGCAGGCCGTCGAGGAAGCCGACGTCGTCGTGTTCATCGTCGACGGCCGTAACGGACTCGCGCCGCAGGACAAGTCGATCGCCGACTACCTGCGCAAGACCGGCCGGCCGATCTTCCTCGTCGTCAACAAGGCCGAGGGGATGAAGTACACGGCGGTCGCGACGGACTTCTACGAGCTCGGGCTCGGCGACCCGCGCGCGATCTCGGCCGCGCACGGCGACGGCGTGACCGACATGATCAACGAGGCGCTGGAAGTCGCGTATGCGGGCCAGCCCGAGGAAGCGGACGAGGACGATCCGTCGCGCGGCATCAAGATCGCGATCGTCGGCCGCCCGAACGTCGGCAAGTCGACGCTCGTCAACGCGCTGATCGGCGAGGACCGCGTGATCGCGTTCGACATGCCGGGCACGACGCGCGACTCGATCTACGTCGACTTCGAGCGTAACGGCAAGAAATACACGCTGATCGACACGGCCGGCCTGCGACGCCGCGGCAAGGTGTTCGAGGCGATCGAGAAGTTCTCGGTCGTGAAGACGCTGCAGTCGATCTCCGACGCGAACGTCGTCATTCTTCTGCTGGATGCGCAGCAGGACATTTCCGACCAGGACGCGCACATCGCCGGCTTCGTCGTCGAGCAGGGCCGCGCGCTCGTGATCGGCGTCAACAAGTGGGACGGCCTCGACGATCACGCGCGCGACCGTGCGAAAGCGGATTTGACCCGCAAGCTGAAATTCCTCGACTTCGCGAAGTCGCACTTCATTTCGGCCGCGAAGAAGACGGGTATCGGCACGCTGATGCGCTCGGTCGACGACGCGTACGCGGCGGCGATGGCGAAGCTGCCGACGCCGAAGCTCACGCGCGCGCTGATCGACGCCGTCGAATTCCAGCAGCCGCGCCGTCGCGGCCCGGTGCGTCCGAAGCTGCGCTATGCGCACCAGGGCGGCCAGAATCCGCCGATCATCGTGATCCACGGCAACGCGCTCGACGCGGTGACGGAAACCTACAAGCGTTACCTCGAAAACCGATTCCGCGAAACTTTCTCGCTGACCGGGACTCCATTGCGCATAGAGTTCCGTTCGTCGAACAACCCGTACGCGGACAAGGGCTGAAGCACGCCCCGCAAGGCATCGGCCGCATGGCCAGTGGCCGGGCGGGGCAGGCAAAATCAGCTATAGTGTAGCGATTGGCGCCGGATCTCTTTTTCTTCGCCGCCAATCCAGATCAACCTGCAAAAAAAGATGGAGTACGCCATGAGCAACAAAGGGCAATTGTTACAAGACCCGTTTTTGAACGCACTGCGCAAAGAGCACGTTCCCGTTTCGATCTACCTCGTCAACGGCATCAAGCTTCAAGGGAACATTGAATCGTTCGACCAGTACGTCGTGTTGCTCCGTAATACGGTGACCCAGATGGTTTACAAGCACGCCATCTCGACGGTCGTGCCGGCGCGTCCGGTGAATTTCCACCCGGACGCGGAAGCCTCGTCCTAACCTATCGCAGCGGCCGGCATCCGGTCGCCGCGAGCGACCGATGCCAGCCGCCTTATCTTGACACCCGATAATTTGATCAACGCAGCGCTCGTCGGCATCGATTTCGGCAAGACCGATTTCGAAGCCAGTCTCGAAGAACTCAGTCTTCTCGCCTCCAGTGCGGGGGCCCGTCCCGCCGTCACCCTCACGGGTCGTCGCGCCAGTCCCGATGCCAAGATGTTCATCGGCAGCGGCAAAGCCGAAGAACTGCGGCTTGCCTGCGACGCGCACAACGTCGAAATCGTCATCTTCAACCACGCGTTGGCGCCCGCCCAGCAACGTAATCTGGAGCAGGCGCTTAACAGGCGCGTGGTCGATCGCACGAGCCTCATCCTCGACATCTTCGCGCAGCGCGCCCGCAGCCACGAAGGCAAGCTGCAGGTCGAGCTCGCGCAGCTTCAATATCTGTCGACCCGGCTCATTCGCGCGTGGACCCACCTCGAGCGGCAAAAGGGCGGTATCGGCCTGCGCGGCCCCGGCGAAACCCAGCTCGAAACCGACCGCCGGCTGATCGGCGAACGCATCAAGATGCTGAAGTCGCGGCTCGACCGGCTGCGCCGCCAGCACAGCACGCAGCGCCGGCAGCGCGCGCGCAGCGGCACGATGTCGGTGTCGCTCGTCGGCTATACGAACGCGGGCAAGTCGACGCTGTTCAATGCGCTGACGAAAGCACAGGCGTATGCGGCCGACCAGTTGTTCGCGACGCTCGATACGACGTCGCGGCGCGTGTACCTCGGCGACGAGGTCGGCCAGATCGTCGTGTCCGATACGGTCGGGTTCATTCGCGAGCTGCCTCACCAGCTCGTCGCGGCGTTCCGCGCGACCCTCGAGGAAACGATCCACGCAGATCTGCTGCTGCATGTGGTCGATGCGTCGAGCGCGGTCCGACTCGAGCAGATCGAGCAGGTCAACGGCGTGCTGCACGAGATCGGCGCGGACACGATCCGCCAGGTGCTGGTGTTCAACAAGATCGACGCCGTGCCCGAGCTGGCGGCCCGCGGCGACGCGGTCGAGCGGGACGAGTATGGTAATATTTCGCGCGTCTTTTTGAGCGCGCGCACCGGTCAGGGTCTCGATACGTTGCGTGCCGCCATCGCCGAAATCGCCTCCGCGGAACATCTCTCCAGCGCGACGTTGTCCGACGCGCTCGATGGCACGTCCGCTGAACCGCACGAAGACCACACGATTTCCGAACACGGGCGCTAACCGGTCCCGGCCGGTTCGCCGGCGTCCAATCTGGTGAACAAACTCTGGTGAACGAATACAACGAGCGGAGTACCTGGCGGCGGATGCGCGCCTTGCTGTCGATCAACGATCCCCGCTGGGGACGCGGCGAAGGCAATGGCAAGGACGGATCCCGCCCCCGCGCGAACGAATCGAAGCGTCCGCAAGGCGGCGACGGCGACGGTCCGCCCGATCTCGACGAGATGTGGCGCAACTTCAACCGGCGCCTGAGCGGCCTGTTCGGCGGCAAGGGCGGCAACGGCTTCCGTCCCGACAACGGCCGGGCCGCCCGGGTCGGCGTCGGCATCGTGATCGGCGTGCTGGTCGCGGTGTATGCGGGCAGCGGGCTGTTCGTCGTGCAGGAAGGCCAGACGGGCGTCGTGCTGCAGTTCGGCAAGCTGTCGGGCACGGTCGGCCAGGGCGTGCACTGGCGCGCGCCGTATCCGTTCGCGTCGCACGAGATCGTCGACACGTCGCAGGTCCGCTCGATCGAGATCGGCCGCAACAACGTCGTGCGCCTCGCGAACGTGAAGGAAGCCGCGATGCTGACGCGCGATGCCGACATCGTCGACGTGCGCTTCATCGTCCAGTACCGGATCCGTTCCGCCACCGATTATCTGTTCCGCAGCGTCGATCCCGAGCGCAGCGTGTCGCAGGCCGCGCAGGCCGCGGTGCGCGCGATCGTCGGCACGCGCAGCGCGGCCGACATGCTGAA
This sequence comes from Burkholderia sp. BCC1047, assembly GCF_902833155.1. Classification (NCBI taxonomy): domain Bacteria; kingdom Pseudomonadati; phylum Pseudomonadota; class Betaproteobacteria; order Burkholderiales; family Burkholderiaceae; genus Burkholderia; species Burkholderia sp. BCC1047. Next base: position 97,521 of record NZ_CADFEH010000007.1, read on the forward strand.
TCAGGATCGCGATGCGCTGCGCGAGCAGCTGTCCACCGCGATCCAGCGCGATCTCGACCGCTACCAGTCGGGGCTCGAGGTGACGGCCGTCACGATACAGAGCGTCGCGGCGCCCGAGCAGACCCAGGCCGCGTACGCCGAAGTCGCGAAGGCGCGCGACGAGCGCGAGGCCGCGAAGCGCGCCGCGCAGGCGTATGCGAGCGACCTGCTGCCGAAGGCCCAGGGCGATGCGGCGAAGCTCGTCGACGAAGCGAAGGCGTATGCCGATCGCGTGGTCACGCAAGCCGAGGGCGACGCGGACCGCTTCAAGCAGGTCTATGCGCAGTACTCGAAGGCGCCTGCGGTCATCCGCGAGCGGATGTACCTCGAGACGATGCAGGAAATCTATTCGAACGCGACGAAGGTGTTCGTCGGCAACAAGGGCGGCAACAGCGTCGTGTACCTGCCGCTCGACAAGCTCGTCGAGCAGGGGCGGCAAAACGCCGCGGCGTCGACCGGCGCGTCCGCGCCCGATGCGGCGTCGGTACCGGCGGCCACGGCGCCGGCGGCAGCCGCGCCGGCGAGCGCCGCACCGGCGGCCACGGCGTCGGGTGTCGACGTGCTGCGATCGCGTGAAGCGTTTCGCAGCCGGTCGCGTGAAGACGATACGAAGTAACGGGGAGCGCAGAACATGAACCGAATCATTGCGCTCGTCGTCGCAATCGTGATCGTTGCCTTCGCGGCGTCGTCGACGGTCCTCACCGTCGATCCGCGCCATGCGGCCGTGCTGTCGGGTCGCGACGGCGCGCAGCCGGAGCTCGCGGGCCCCGGCGTCCATTTCAAGCTGCCGCCGCCGTTGCAGACGGCCACGCTGATCGACACGCGCGTGCAGTCGCTCGAGTCGTCCGATCCGCTGCAGTTGGCGACCGAAGACAAGCACGACCTGCTCGTCGCGTATGCGGTGAAGTACCGGATCAGCGATCCGATGAAATATTTCACCGCGACGGGCGGCGATTCGGCGGCGGCGGCCGACCGGCTGTCCGGCGCGCTGAAGGGCGCGCTCGGCGACGCATTCGGCAAGCGCGCGCTCGACGACGCCCTCGGCGGTCAGCGCGCGATCGCCGATGCGGCGCGCGATACGGCGAAGGCGCAAGCGTCCGGTTTCGGCGTCGACGTGGTCGACGTGCAGCTGACGCGTGTCGACCTGCCCGCCGCGCAGACGGACGCGGTCTATCAGCGGATGATCGGCGCGCTGCGCGATCAGGCGGCCCAGGTGCGTGCGCAAGGCGCGGCCGACGTCGAGCAGATCAAGGCCGACGCCGAACGCGAGCAGCAGGCCGTGCTCGCGAACGCATACAAGTCCGCGCAGACGATCAAGGGCGAGGGCGATGCGAAGGCCGCGACGATCGCCGCCGACGCGTTCGGCCGCGATCCGCAGTTCTATCAGTTCTACGCGAGCCTGCAGGCGTACCGGAACACGTTCAAGCGCAACGACATCATCGTCGTCGATCCCGACAGCGAGTTCTTCCGCTTCATGCGCAGCCCGACGGGCGGTGCCGCACCGGCGGCGCCTGCTCCCCGCAAACATTGACCTTGGGGCGCCGCGTCGAGCGGCGCCGTCGCTCGCATGGACCTGGCTGGCTCGTTGTTGCTCGCAGTAGCGCTGATGCTGATTATCGAGGGTGCATTCCCCTTCGTGTTTCCGTCCGCATGGCGCGACACGTTTCGTAGAATAGCGGAGCGACCGCCGCATCATATCCGGATCGGCGGGCTGATCGTGATGGTGCTCGGGCTCGTGCTGCTGTTGCTCGCGACCTGACCGGCACCCCGATCCGGACGGCGCATCCGCCGTTCGTTCCGCCCGATTTCGAAGTTCCGATTCAACTCGCGGCGCGCGTGACGCGCGCCGTTTCCCGTCGTAGGACCGTACCGATGTCGACCTGGTTACTTCCCGAGAATATCGCCGACGTACTGCCGTCGGAAGCGCGCAAGATCGAGGAGCTGCGCCGCAGGCTGCTCGACCGCTTCCGTTCGTACGGCTACGAAATGGTGATGCCGCCGCTGCTCGAATATCTCGAGTCGCTGCTGACGAGCGGCGGCGCCGATCTGCGCCTGCGCACCTTCAAGCTGGTCGATCAGCTGTCGGGCCGCACGCTCGGCCTGCGCGCGGACATCACGCCGCAGGTCGCACGGATCGACGCGCACCTGCTGAACCGTCAGGGCGTGACGCGCCTTTGCTACGCGGGCCACGTGATGCATACGCGTCCGCGCGGCCTGCACGCGACGCGCGAGCAGATCCAGATCGGCGCCGAAATCTACGGGCACGCCGGGCTCGAAGCCGATCTCGAGATCCAGCAACTGATGCTCGACGCGCTGCATCTCGCGGGCCTGTCGCGCATCCGGCTCGACCTCGGTCACGCGGGCGTGCTCGCGGCGCTGCTGGCGCGCGACGCGCAGGCCGCCGAGCGCGGCGAGTCGCTGTACGACGCGCTGTCGGGCAAGGACGTGCCGCTGCTGAACGAACTCACCGACGATCTCGGCGCCGATACGCGCGCCGCGCTGCGCGCGCTGCCGAATCTGTACGGCGATGCGAGCGTGCTCGCCGAGGCGCGCACGCGCCTGCCGGTGCTGCCCGAAATCACGCGGGCGCTCGACGATCTCGCGCAGCTTGCGTCGCAGGCGAAGGGCGTCGAAGTCGCGATCGATCTCGCCGACCTGCGCGGCTACGCATATCACAGCGGCGCGATGTTCAGCGCCTACGTCGACGGCGTGCCGAACGCGATCGCGCGCGGCGGCCGTTACGACCACGTGGGGCAGGCCTATGGTCGTGCCCGTCCGGCGACCGGCTTCTCGCTCGACCTGCGCGAGCTCGCGCGGATTTCGCCGGTCGAGGCGCGCGGCACCGCGATTCTCGCGCCGTGGGCGCAGGACGACGCGCTGGGCGCGGCCGTCGCGGCGCTGCGGGATGCGGGCGAGGTCGTGATCCAGGCGCTGCCGGGCCACGACCACGTGCTCGACGAGTTCGCGTGCGATCGTTCGCTCGTCGAGCGCAACGGCGCATGGGTGGTCGAACCCCGATAAAGAGGTGTTCGCGGGCCGTGCTTCGGCGTGCATATCGTTGAAGCGAAACGGAAAAATTCGGAAACGCCCGCGAACATAGGTAGAATACGTTTTTAACCAGCTAACGAATCAACATGTCTGCCAGCGCAGTGAACGTGACTCCCGGGCGCAATGTCGTCGTCGTGGGAACGCAATGGGGTGATGAAGGCAAGGGCAAGATCGTCGACTGGCTGACGGACCACGCTCAGGGCGTCGTGCGTTTCCAGGGCGGTCACAACGCCGGCCACACCCTCATCATCGGCGGCAAGAAAACGATCTTGCGCCTCATTCCGTCGGGCATCATGCGTGAAGGCGTCGCCTGCTACATCGGCAACGGCGTCGTGCTGTCCCCCGAAGCACTGTTCAAGGAAATCGGCGAGCTTGAAGAAGCCGGCGTGAACGTGCGCGACCGTCTGTTCATCTCCGAAGCCACGACGCTGATCCTGCCGTACCACATCGCGATCGACCAGGCGCGCGAAGCGCGCAAGGGCGCGGGCAAGATCGGCACGACCGGCCGCGGCATCGGCCCCGCGTACGAAGACAAGGTCGGCCGCCGCGCGCTGCGCGTGCAGGACCTGTTCGACGCGAAGACCTTCGCCGATCGTCTGCGCGAAAATCTCGATTTCCACAATTTCGTGCTGACCCAGTATCTGGGCGGCGCGGCCGTCGATTTTCAGGCCACGCTCGACACGATGCTCGGCTATGCCGACCGCCTGAAGCCGATGGTGGCCGATGTGTCGCGCCGTCTGTACGACGCGAACAACGCGGGCCAGAACCTGCTGTTCGAAGGCGCGCAAGGCACGCTGCTCGACATCGACCACGGCACCTATCCGTTCGTCACGTCGAGCAACTGCGTCGCGGGTGCGGCGTCGGCCGGCGCGGGCGTCGGTCCGCAGAAGCTCAACTACATCCTCGGCATCACGAAGGCGTATTGCACGCGCGTCGGCTCGGGCCCGTTCCCGAGCGAGCTGTACGATGCGGACAACCCGCAGCGTCAGGACCAGATCGGCGTCACGCTCGCGAACGTCGGCAAGGAATTCGGTTCGGTCACCGGCCGTCCGCGCCGCACCGGCTGGCTCGATGCGGCTGCGCTGCGTCGCTCGATCCAGATCAACGGCGTGTCGGGCCTGTGCATGACGAAGCTCGACGTGCTCGACGGCCTCGACGAAGTGAAGCTGTGCGTCGGCTACCGGGTCGACGGCAAGGACGTGGACATCCTGCCGCGCGGCGCGGTCGACGTCGCGCGTTGCGAGCCGGTGTACGAGACGTTCCCCGGCTGGAAGGAAAGCACCGTCGGGATCAATACGTGGGACGCGCTGCCGGCGAATGCGCAGGCCTACCTCGCCCGCGTCCAGGAAGTGGCTGGCGTGCCGGTCGACATGGTGTCGACGGGCCCGGACCGCGACGAAACGATCCTGCTCCGCCATCCGTTCAAGGTGTAATTGCCAGATGACGCAGCAAATCACGATGACGGCGGCAGACTTGATGACCGATCCGCGCAACGACGACAAGAATCTGTGGGTAGGCTGGGACGAGTATCACCGTCTGATCGAGCTGCTCGCGCTCCAGGTGCATGCGTCGGGCTGGAAGTTCGACCAGATCCTGTGCCTCGCGCGCGGCGGCCTGCGCGTCGGCGACCAGCTGTCGCGCATCTATGACGTGCCGCTCGCGATCCTCGCGACGAGCTCGTACCGGGAAGCGGCCGGCACCGAGCAGGGCGAGCTCGACATCGCGCAGTACATCACGATGACGCGCGGCCATCTCGCGGGCAACGTGCTGCTGGTCGACGATCTCGTCGATTCGGGCGTCACGCTCGCGCGCGTGCAGGAGCACCTGAAGGAGCGCTATCCGGCGGTCACGGCCGTGCGTTCGGCCGTGCTCTGGTACAAGGGTTGCTCGAAGGTCAAGCCGGACTATCACACGCAGTTCCTGCCCACGAATCCGTGGATTCATCAGCCGTTCGAGGAGTGGGACACCGTGCGTCCGCACAACCTCGAGGCGTGGATCAAGCGCGGTCGCGCGCAGCGCGACGGTTCGGGCGCATAAGCGGCCGGCCGATCGAAGGAAAGCCTTGTACGGCGCCGCTTGCGGCGCCGTTTTTCGTTGGCGCGCGCGGTGCGCCACGCGGTGCGCGTTGCGCACCCGATAGGCAGGCGGCGCGGCCCCGGCTATGATGGCAGCCCTGCCACAGCTCGCGTCGGATTGCATGCGCAGCGTGGATCGCGTGGTTCCACGGCAACACGGCAGGGCGGTGTTTCACGGGGGCGCGAGTAGAATAGCGCTCGTTTTGTCCGACCCGGACCCGATTATTACGCTTCATATGAACGACACGACTCACGCGACCGACGCCGCACACGCGCCGCATTCGACGCAACAACACTCGATGCGGGCGCTAGCGATAGCAGCCATCGGCGTCGTGTTCGGCGACATCGGCACCAGCCCGTTGTATTCGCTCAAGGAGGCGTTCAGCCCCGCGCACGGCATCCCGCTGACCGAAGGGTCGATTCTCGGCGTGATTTCGCTGCTGTTCTGGGCGATCGTGCTGGTGGTCGGCGTCAAGTACCTGCTGTTCGTGATGCGGGCGGACAACAACGGCGAAGGCGGCGTGCTCGCGCTGATGGCGCTGTCACTGCGGCCGCTCGATTCCAAAACCCGGGTCGCGGGCGCGCTGATGGCGCTCGGGATATTCGGCGCGTGCATGTTCTACGGGGACGCGGTGATCACGCCGGCGATCTCGGTGATGTCGGCCGTCGAAGGTCTGGAGATCGCGACGCCGCACCTGTCCCATCTCGTGCTGCCGATCACGATCGTGATCCTGATCGCGCTGTTCTGGATCCAGCGGCACGGCACCGCGCTGGTCGGCAAGCTGTTCGGCCCGATCATGGTGCTGTGGTTCGTCGTGATCGCGGCGCTCGGCGTGTACCACATCGTGCGCGTGCCGGGCATCATCGCGGCAATCAATCCGTATTACGCGGCGTCGTTCATGGCCGACCACCTGCTGCAGGCGTACGTCGTGCTCGGCTCGGTCGTGCTGGTGCTGACCGGCGCGGAAGCGCTCTACGCGGACATGGGGCACTTCGGCGCAAAGCCGATCCGGTACGCCGCGTACGGGCTCGTGATGCCGTCGCTCGTGCTGAACTACTTCGGCCAGGGCGCGCTGCTGATCCAGAATCCGAAGGCGATCGAAAACCCGTTCTTCCTGCTGGCGCCCGAATGGGGGCTGCTGCCGCTCGTCGTGCTGTCGACGGTCGCGACCGTGATCGCGTCGCAAGCGGTGATCTCGGGTGCGTATTCGTTGACGTCGCAGGCGATCCAGCTCGGCTACGTGCCGCGCATGAAGGTGCTGCATACGTCCGAACTCGCGATCGGCCAGATCTACGTGCCGGTCGTGAACTGGCTGCTGCTGGCCGTGATCCTCTGTATCGTCGTCGGCTTCAAGAGCTCCGACAACCTCGCGGCCGCGTACGGCATCGCGGTGACGGCGACGATGGTGATCACGACCGTGCTCGCGTGCGTCGTGATGGTCAAGGTGTGGAACTGGAACCGGCTGCTGGTCGGTGCGATCATCACCGTGTTCCTCGCGATCGACCTCGGCTTTTTCGGCGCGAACCTGCTGAAGGTCGCGCAGGGCGGCTGGCTGCCGCTCGGCATCGGCGCGCTGTTGTTCTTCCTGTTGATGACCTGGTACAAGGGGCGTCACATCGTCAAGGAACGCACGGCGGCCGACGGTATCCCGCTCGAGCCGTTCCTGCAAGGGCTGCTCGCGCATCCGCCGCACCGCGTGTCGGGCACCGCGATCTACCTGACCGGCAACGACAAGCTCGTGCCCGTCAGCCTGCTGCACAACCTGAAGCACAACAAGGTGCTGCACGAACGGACCATTTTCCTGACGTTCGTCACGCGCGACATTCCGTACGTGCGCGACGACAAGCGCCTGAGTTCGCGCGATGCGAGCGGCGGGCTGTACATCGTCAAGGCCGAGTACGGCTTCAACGAGACGCCGGACGTGAAGGCCGTGCTCGAGGAATTCGGTCGCACGCACGACATGACGTTCGAACTGATGGACACGTCGTTCTTCCTCGCGCGCGAAACGGTGGTGCCGACGCATCTGCCGGGCATGTCGATCTGGCGCGAGCGCGTGTTCGCGTGGATGCATCAGAACGCGGCGAAGCCGACCGACTTCTTCTCGATTCCGGCGAACCGCGTCGTCGAGCTCGGCACCAAGATCGAGATCTGACGGGCGCGATGGGGCCGCCCATGCGGCGGCCCATGCCGAGCAGGCGACGCGTGTCGCCGAAGCAATAAAAAACCCGCCTTTCGGCGGGTTTTTTGTGCGTCGACGCTTCGCGTGCTCAGCGCTTCAGCTTCGCGAATGCGGCGGCCATCGCGCCGGCCGGTTCCGGCTCGCGCGAACGCTGCGGGCGGGCGGCGCCGCGGCCCGCGTTGCCGCGATCCTGGCCGCCGCGCGACGTCATGCCGGGCGCTGCCGCGTCGTCGTCGAGGCGCATCGTCAGCGCAATGCGCTGGCGCTTCACGTCGACGTCGATCACCTTCACCTTGACGACCTGGCCGGCCTTCACGACTTCGTGCGGGTCCTTGACGAACTTCGTCGACATCGCGGACACGTGGACGAGGCCGTCCTGGTGCACGCCGATATCCACGAACGCGCCGAACGCGGCGACGTTCGTCACGACGCCTTCGAGCGTCATGCCCGGCACGAGATCCGATACCTTCTCGACGCCTTCGCGGAACGTGGCCGTCTTGAATTCCGGGCGCGGATCGCGGCCCGGCTTCTCCAGTTCGGCCAGGATGTCGCGCACGGTCGGCAGGCCGAAACGTTCGTCAACAAATTCCGTCGGGGACAGGCCCGACAGCGCTTCGCGGTTGCCGAGCACGTCGTCGATGCGCTTGTTGATCTTCGCGAGCATCCGTTCGACGACCGGATACGCTTCCGGGTGCACCGACGAGCGGTCGAGCGGATTCTCGCCGCCGTTGATGCGCAGGAAGCCGGCGGCTTGTTCGAAGGTCTTGTCGCCGAGGCGCGGCACCTTGCGCAGGTGCTCGCGCGACGGGAACGGGCCGTTCGCATCGCGGTAGTCGACGATGTTGCGCGCGAGCGTCGCGTTCAGGCCCGACACGCGGGCGAGCAGCGGGGCCGACGCCGTGTTCGCGTCGACGCCGACCGCGTTCACGCAATCCTCGACGACCGCGTCGAGCGAGCGGGCGAGTTCGCGCTGGTTCACGTCGTGCTGGTACTGGCCGACGCCGATCGCCTTCGGCTCGATCTTCACGAGCTCGGCGAGCGGGTCCTGCAGGCGGCGGGCGATCGACACGGCGCCGCGCAGCGACACGTCGAGGTCCGGGAATTCCTTCGCGGCGAGCTCGGACGCCGAGTAGACCGACGCGCCGGCCTCGGACACGACGATCTTCTGCAGCCGCAGCTCCGGGTGTTTCGCGATCAGTTCGCTCGCGAGCTTGTCGGTTTCGCGCGATGCGGTGCCGTTGCCGATGCTGATCAGTTCGGCCTGCGTCTGCGCGGCGATGCGCGCGAGTTTCGCGATCGAGCCGTCCCAGTCGCGGCGCGGCTCGTGCGGGTAGATCGTATCGGTCGCGAGCACCTTCCCGGTGCGGTCGACGACCGCGACCTTCACGCCCGTGCGCAGGCCCGGGTCGAGGCCGATCACGGCCTTCGGGCCGGCCGGCGCGGCCAGCAGCAGGTCGTTCAGATTGCGTGCGAACACGCGGATTGCTTCGGTTTCGGCCGTTTCGCGCAGCTGCGTGAGCAGTTCGTTTTCGATATGCGGCTGCACCTTCACGCGCCAGCACCAGCGGCAGACGTCGGACAGCCATTTGTCGGCCGGACGGTTCTGGTTCGCGATGCCGAAATGGCGCGCGATCATCGCCTCGCCCGGATGCGGCACCTGCGCGTCGAGTTCCTCGCCGAGGCCGAGCTTGATCGTCAGCACGCCCGCGTTGCGGCCGCGGAACAGCGCGAGCGCGCGGTGCGACGGCACGGTCTTGATCGTTTCCGCGTAGTCGTAATAGTCGCGGAATTTCTCGCCTTCCTCGTTTTCCTTGCCCTCGACGACGGCCGACGACACGACGCCCTGGCTGTGCAGGTAGTCGCGCAGCTTGCCGAGCAGCTCCGCCGTCTCGCCGAACTGCTCGGACAGGATGTCGCGCGCGCCATCGAGCGCCGCTTTCACGTCGGCGACGCCCTTGTCGGCGTCGACATACGCGGCCGCCTCGGCCTGCGGGTCGAGCAGCGGGTTCGCGAGCAGCGCGTGCGCGAGCGGCTCGAGGCCGGCCTCGCGGGCGATCTGCGCCCGGGTGCGGCGCTTCGGCTTATACGGCAGATAAAGGTCCTCGAGCACCTGCTTGCTGTCGGCCGCATCGATCGCGGCGCGCAGTTCGTCGGTCAGCTTGCCCTGTTCGTCGATGCTCGACAGGATCGCGGCGCGGCGATCCTCGAGCTCGCGCAGGTACAGGAGGCGTTCCTCGAGGTTGCGCAGCTGCGTGTCGTCCAGGTTGCCGGTCACTTCCTTGCGGTACCGGGCAATGAACGGAACGGTCGAGCCTTCGTCGAGGAGTTGCACGGCCGCCGCGACCTGGCGCGGCTGGACGGACAGTTCGGTGGCGATGCGCTGTACGATCTTGAGTGCTACGGTTTCCGTCATGTCGTGGATGGTCTGTCTGCCTGCTGAAATCGCGGTGCGGGCCGGCAGGCCCGAAGCGGCGGGCTGCTCGGCGGGCCCGGCGGGCCAGAGGCCGCGGGTGAATGAAGCGGGGCATTTTGCCATAAATGGCGGAGCGTCCAGCCGGGGGTGATAGAATTTGACACATGTCCCGCAGCTTTCCTACGACGTTGCCAACTTCCCGTATTTCTCTCGTCGCGCTCGGCGCAGCGCTCGCCGCGGCTTTGTCTGCCGGGCCTTCCGGTGCATTCGCGCAGGCCTCGGACGCCGCCGCGTCCGCGCCCGTTGCCGCCTCCGCCGCCCCGGATTTCGACGCCCGTCAAAAAGTGCTCAATCAACGCTCCGCGGAAAACGATTATCGTTATGCGGTGGCGGAGCATGAGTGCTACAGCAAATTCTTCGTCAATCACTGTCTGGGCAAGGCGCGCGACCAGATGCGCGAGGAGCGCGCGAGCATCCGCCAGGAGCAGCTCGCGCTCAACGACGAGCAGCGCGCGGTGCGGGCGCAGCAGCGCGACCAGCAGCAGGCGCTGAAGCAGGCCCAGAACGCGGCGGAAGCGCCGCAGCGGGCGGCGAACGACGCGGCCAACGCGGCTGCATTCCGCGACAAGCAGGAGCAGAATGCACTGAAGCAGGCGCAGCGCGGCGCGGAAGGGCCGCAACGCGCGGCGAGCAAGCAGGCATACGACCAGAAGCAGGCGGATTTCCAGCGCAAGCTCGACCAGGCGCACCAGCAGGCCGCGCAGAAGGCGCAGGAGCGGGCGGACAACGCCACGCGCTACGAGCAGAAGCAGAAGGAAGCCGCGCAGCACAAGGCCGATGTCGAGCGGCGTCAGCAGGAAGCGGCCCAGAAGGCCAAGCAGCAGCAACAGCAGGGGCAGTAACGTGTTGAATTGATCGGGATCAGTCTCGGGCGCGTCGGCACGCCAGTCGTCGCGCTGCTTCGATGAGGAGGCAAGTATGCAAAACCGTCACACGGAACAGCAGCAGGAATTGCACAACCGTTTGGCTGCATTGCAGGAGCAGCACCAGCAGCTCGCTCGGGAGATCGAGCTGAAGGAAGGACACTCCGACATCGACGACATCACGCTGCACCGGCTGAAGAAGGAAAAGCTGGCGGCCAAGGACAAAATCATTTTGCTGCAATCGCAGCTCGAACCGGATAAGCGCGCCTGAGCGCGGCCTGGCAAGCGCCGGCGCCGCCCGGGCGCTGGACACAGGAACGCTTGCCTTGAATTCACCGCTTGAAGCCACCCCCGATGCCCGGCGTGACACGACGTCCGCCGGGCGCGCTCGTGCGCCCGAAGGCACCTTCGAGCTGAGCCGTAAGCGCGTCGACGAACTCGACACGATCTTCGGCGTTGGCGGGTTGCTGGCGCGCGCGCTCGACGGCTATCGGCCGCGTACGTCGCAGATCGAGATGGCGCGCGCGGTCGCGTCCGCGATGGAAGCGTCGGCACGCCGGATGCCCGAGCCCGAGATCTTCGAAACCCGCAAGCGGCCGGCGCGCCGCCTGGGCGACGCCGACAAGCCGGGCGGGCCGGCCGCGGAGGATGCGGCGGCAACCGAATCCGACAGCGACGCCGGCGACAACACGCTGATCGTCGAGGCCGGCACGGGTACCGGCAAGACCTACGCGTATCTGGTGCCCGCGATGCTGTGGGGCGGCAAGGTGATCGTGTCGACCGGCACGAAGCACCTGCAGGACCAGCTGTTCCAGCGCGATATCCCCACCGTGCGCAACGCGCTCGCGGTGCCGGTGACGGTCGCGATGCTCAAGGGCCGCGCCAACTACCTGTGCCACTACTACCTGCAGCGCACGGCCGACAACGGCCGGCTGCCGTCGCGGCAAGATACCGCTTATCTGCAGGAAATCGTCCGCTTCGCGAAAATCACGAAGAGCGGCGACAAGGCCGAACTCGCGAGCGTGCCGGAAAACGCGCCCGTGTGGTCGATGGTCACGTCGACGCGCGACAACTGCCTCGGCCAGGAATGCCCGCACTACAAGGAATGCTTCGTGATGCAGGCGCGGCGCGAGGCCCAGCAGGCCGACGTCGTCGTCGTCAACCATCACCTGTTCTTCGCGGACATCATGCTGCGCGACACGGGGATGGCCGAACTGCTGCCGAACGCGAACACGATCATCTTCGACGAAGCGCACCAGTTGCCGGAGACGGCGACGCTGTTCTTCGGCGAGACGCTGTCGACGACGCAGATCCTCGAGCTCGCGCGCGACACGGTGGCCGAAGGCCTGAGCCATGCGCGCGACGCGGTCGAGTGGGTGAAGCTCGGCGGCGATCTCGAGCGCGCGGCGCGCGACTTGCGCCTCGCGTTCGCGAACGACCAGATCGTGCGCATGTCGCTCGCGCAGCTCGGCGACGATCACCCGATGTTCGGTGCGCTCGACGCGCTCGACGCTGCGCTCGATGCGCTCGCATCGGCGCTCGCGGGCCAGGCAGAGCGCGCGGAATCGCTCGGTGCGTGCCTGCGGCGGGCCCGCGAGCTGCAGGACCTGCTGGCCGGCTGGGTCGCGCCCGGCGCGGCGGAAGCAGCCGCGCAGGCCGATGCGTCGGTGGCCGGCGACAAGGCGGCCGCCGACGGCGATCCGAACGAGAAGGTGCGCTGGGTCGAGGTGTTCGCGCATACCGTGCAGCTGCACGAAACGCCGCTGTCGGTCGCGCCGATTTTCGCGAAGCAGCGGGCGGGCGTGCCGCGCGCATGGGTGTTTACGTCGGCCACGTTGTCGGTGCGCGGCGATTTCACGCACTACGCGGCGCAGATGGGCCTCAGTTCGCGTCGTTCGATGACGCTCGCGAGCCCGTTCGATTACCAGTCGCAGGGGCTGCTGTACGTGCCGCGCAACCTGCCGCAGCCGTCGTCGCCGGCGTTTACCGATGCCGTCTTCGATGCCGCGCTGCCGGCGATCGAGGCATCTGGCGGCGGCGTGTTCATGCTGTGCACGACGCTGCGCGCGGTCGACCGGATCGCGTCGAAGCTGCGCGACGTGATCGAATCGCGCGGCTGGAACATGCCGCTGCTCGTGCAGGGCGACGCCAGCCGCACCGAGTTGCTCGACCGCTTTCGCGCGTACGGCAATGCGATCCTGGTCGGCAGTCAGAGTTTCTGGGAAGGCGTCGACGTGCGCGGCGATGCGTTGTCGCTGGTCGTGATCGACAAGCTGCCGTTCGCGCCGCCGGACGATCCGGTGCTGGCCGCGCGGCTCGATGCATTGACGAAGAAGGGGCTGAGCCCGTTCGCCGTGCACCAGTTGCCGCAGGCCGTGATCACGCTGAAGCAGGGCGCGGGCCGGCTGATTCGGGCGGAGACGGATCGCGGCGTGCTGATGATCTGCGACACGCGGCTCGTCGACAAGCCGTACGGGCGCCGGATCTGGCAAAGCCTGCCGCCGTTCAAGCGCACGCGCGAGATCGCGGTCGTGCAGGATTTCTTCGACGAGCGCCGCTCCGACAAGGGCGCGTGACGCACGCGCGGCGCATGCCGCGCGAACGCCCCGGCGCCGCCCGAATGCGGCGCCAATAAAAAACCCGGCTCGATGGCCGGGTTTTTTGCGTGCGCAACGGATGTTACATCGCGCCGTGCGTCAGAACTGCCACCATGACTTCTTCGTGCCGGGGCGCGAATGGCCGGTCACGTACGGGCTGTCGGGGAACGTGCCGGCGAGCACGCGCTTGGTGTCCTCGGCGAGTTCCGGCTGGTTCAGCTTGCCGTACGACAGGATCATGATGTGCAGCGCATCCTCGATCGCCGGCGCGCCCTTGTAGTCCTTGATCGCGAGCTGCGCGCGGTTGATGGCCGCGACATACGCGCCACGCCGGTAGTAGTAGTCGGCCGCGTGCACTTCGTGCGATGCGAGCGCGTTGACGATGTAGCGCATCCGTGCAGCCGCGTCGGGCGCGTACTTGCTCTTCGGGAAGCGGTCGACGACGACCTTGAACGCATCGTACGATTCGCGCAGCGCCTGTGGATCGCGCTCGCTCATGTCCTGGCCGGAGAAGCGCCCGAACAGGCCGAGATCGTCGTTGAAGTGGATCATCCCCTTCAGGTAGTACGCGTACGGGATGTCCGGATGATCGGGGTGGAGCTGGATGAAGCGATCGACGGCCTGGTCGGCGGCTGCCGCTTCGTTGTCCTTCCAGTTGCAGTAGGCAACGTTGATCTGCGCCTGTTGCGCGAAATGGCCGAACGGATCGCGGCCTTGCAGCGATTCGAAATATTTCGCGCACTTGCCCCAGTCGCCGCCGGACAGTGCGTCCTGGGCCTCTGAGTATAATTTGTTGTTCGACCAGGTAGCCGTCTCGTCCTGCTTCTGCGGCAAGCCGTGGCAGCCGGCGATGAGGGCCGCGGCCGCTACCGCCGCAGCCCGGGCGGCGACGGTTCTGGCCGTGCGTTTGGTCGAATTCATCATGCTCGCATGTCCTAGCTTCAAGTCTCGGTGACCCAGTCTAAATGACCCGTTCAAGTTCGCAGAATGCCCAGCCGGGCACACCAAATCGCGAAGATTATAGCCCAAGCGATCGGCCCGCCGACGCTGCGTCGGGGGATTCCCTCGATGACGATCTGGCCGGCGACGCATTGCAGCCGCCCGTGGTGCCGTCCGCGGCGCGCGACGACGCGCCGCGTATCGTCGAAGTGCCGCTGTCGCTCGCGGGCGAACGCCTCGACAAGGCGCTTGCCCAACTGTTCCCCGAATTCTCGCGCAGCCGCCTGCAGAGCTGGATCGACGCGCAGCGCGTGCTCGTCGACGGCGCGCCGGCGAAGATCCGTCAGCCGGTGCCGCTCGGCGCGAAGATCCAGCTCGTGCCCGATCTGCTGCCCGAGCAGCTCGCGTTCACGCCGGAGCCGGTGCCGCTCGACGTGATCTACGAGGACGACGCGCTCGTCGTCATCAACAAGCCCGCCGGCCTCGTCGTCCATCCGGCCGCCGGCAACTGGAGCGGCACGATCCTCAACGGTCTGCTGCATCGTTATGGCGACGCGGCGGCCGGCCTGCCGCGCGCGGGGATCGTCCACCGGCTCGACAAGGAAACCTCCGGCCTGATGGTGGTCGCCCGCACGCTGGCCGCGCAGACGGACCTCGTGCGCCAACTGCAGGCCCGCACGGTGAAGCGCCGTTATTTCGCGCTGGTGTGGGGCACGATGCCCGAGGAGGGCACGATCGACGCGCCGATCGGCCGCGACCCGCGCGAGCGCACGCGCATGGCTGTCGTCACCGGCGCGTCGGGCAAGCCCGCGCGTACGCATTTCCGAACGGTTGACACATGCCTGTGGCAACGTCAGCCGGTATCGGCGATTCAGTGCGATCTCGAGACCGGCCGCACGCACCAGATCCGCGTGCACTGCGCGCACGCCGGGCACCCGCTGCTCGGCGATCCCGTCTACGGGCGCGCGCGCGGCAAGCGCTCGGTCGCGCCGCTGCCGGACGGGTTCGCGCGACAGGCGCTGCATGCGTGGCGGCTCGGCCTCGTGCATCCGGTCACGGGCAAGGCGATGCAGTGGCGCTGCCCGCTGCCGGACGACATGAACGCACTGGTCGCGGCGCTCGGCTTCGGGCAGGGCGACGAGGAATTCGACGACGACGACGGTGTCTACGACGATGACGATTTCGGCGGCGAGTATCACGACGACGAGCCGTACCTGGACGATGAGGAGGAGTGAGTGTCGATGACGAACCTGGCGCCGTTGACGTGGCAGGACTGCGTGCGGCCCGACTGGCGGGTATCGCCGCGCGTGCGCGCGCTGATCACGACGCGCGACGGCGGTGTGAGCGAAGGCCCGTACGGGCGTTGGCGGGACGGTGCCGCGCTGCCGGGCGGAATGAATCTCGGCCTGCATACCGGTGACGATCCCGACCATGTCGCCGTCAATCGCGCGCGCGTGCTCGCCCTCGCCGGCCAGTCGGGCGCCGCGTGGCTCGAGCAGGTTCACGGCGCGCAGATCGTGCAGGCGGACGAGGTGATCGCCGCGGCGCCCGCTGCAACGGCGCCGGTGCGGGCCGACGCGAGCGTCACGAACCGGCCAGGCGCCGTCTGCGTGGTGATGGTGGCCGATTGCCTGCCCGTGCTGCTGTGCGACGCGCAGGGCCGCGCGGTCGGCGCCGCGCATGCAGGCTGGCGCGGGCTTGCGGCGGGCATCGTCGAGCAGACGGCCGCGCGCGTCGCGGCGCTCGCGGGCGGCGCGATCGACGCGCTGCATGCGTATCTCGGTCCGGCGATCGGTCCGCAGGCGTTTGAGGTCGGCGCCGACGTGCGCGACGCGTTTCTCGACACGGCTCCGCAGTCGGAGCATGATGAAACCCGTCATGCGTTCGTCGCGATCGACGGCGCGCCCGGCAAGTTTCTGGCCGACCTCTACGCGCTTGCGCGCCTGCGCCTCGCGCGTGCGGGCGTGGCGCACGTGAGCGGCGGGACGGCGTGCACGGTCGCCGAACGCGCGCGCTTCTATTCGTACCGGCGCGACCGCGTGACGGGCCGCATGGCCGCGGCAATCTGGCTGGCCGATTGACGGCATGCGCATGCGCGCGTGGTTTTGTTGCGCCGCGAAATCAGGTTATCTCGATATTGAGGCGACAATGCGGCGTTGCATGCGCGACTGAATGAAAAATCCCGAGGTCAAGCCGGAAAAAATGTTTTATGTTTTGCCGGAACCCTTGTCCCGTCTGTCGTGCACGGATTATCTCCGTGCTGAAATGTTCAGTGGTTTGACCGTGCGCTTCACATGGGGGAAAACGATAATGATAAAAATACCGCACTGCGGCAGAATCTGGAGACGCCTCTCCAGAGCATGACGGCCCGGCTCGCAGCCGGCACGCCGCGCGCGAGCAGGATTTCACGATTGACGCTCACGAATCACCGGTAAGGCAGGTAATGACAGCATCGAAAAATTCGTCGACGTCCGCGCATGCGGGCACTTCCGCGGGCAGCGCCGGTGTCGATCCGGCCGCCCAGCCGATGCAGCAGATGTTCGAGTCGTGGTTGAACGCGTGGCGCGGTTTTGCCGATCCGGCGCGTGCCGCGACGGTATCGGCCTCCGTCAATCCGTTCGCGACATTCCAGTTTCCGACGTCGTTTCCGTTCCAGATGCCGTCGATGCCCGACTTCGGCGCGATGGCGTCGCCGTTCGCGGGGCTGAAGCTGCCGGTGGCCGCGATTCCGCCGGAACGGCTCCAGGCATTGCAGGCCGATTACGCGCGCGACTGCATGACGCTGATGCAGCAGGCGGCCGCCGCGAAGCTCGAGTCGCCGGAATTGAAAGACCGCCGCTTCAGCGGCGACGCGTGGAAGGCGTCGCCCGCGCATGCGTTCGCGGCCGCCTGGTATCTGCTCAACGCGCGCTATCTGCAAGAACTGGCCGACGCGCTGCAGACCGATCCGAAGACGCGCGAGCGCATCCGTTTCACGGTCCAGCAATGGACGGCCGCCGCCGCGCCGAGCAACTTCCTCGCACTCAATCCCGACGCACAGAAATCGATCCTCGAAACGCACGGCGAAAGCCTGCGGCAGGGGATGATGAATCTGCTCGGCGACTTGCAGCGCGGCAAGATTTCGCAGACCGACGAATCGCAGTTCGTGGTCGGCAAGAACCTTGGGTGTACCGAAGGCGCGGTCGTGTACGAGAACGACCTGATCCAGCTGATCCAGTACACGCCGAAGACGGACAAGGTGTTCGAGCGGCCGCTGCTGATCGTCCCGCCGTGCATCAACAAGTTCTACATCCTCGACCTGCAACCCGAGAATTCGCTCGTCGCGCACGCGCTGTCGAGCGGCCATCAGGTGTTCCTCGTGTCGTGGCGCAATGCGGACGCATCGGTCGCGCACAAGACGTGGGACGACTACATGAACGAAGGGCTGCTCGCGGCGATCGACGCGGTGCAGCAGGTCAGCGGCCGCGAACAGATCAACACGCTCGGCTTCTGCGTCGGCGGCACGATGCTCGCGACCGCGCTCGCGGTGCTCGCCGCGCGCGGCGAACATCCGGCCGCATCGATGACGCTGCTCACCGCGATGCTCGACTTCACCGATACGGGCATCCTCGACGTGTTCGTCGACGAGGCGCACGTGCAGATGCGCGAGCAGACCATCGGCGGCAAGAACGGGGCGCAACCGGGGCTGATGCGCGGCGTCGAGTTCGCGAACACGTTCTCGTTCCTGCGGCCGAACGATCTCGTGTGGAACTACGTCGTCGACAACTACCTGAAGGGCCGCACGCCCGCGCCGTTCGACCTGCTGTACTGGAACAGCGACTCGACGAGCCTGCCGGGCCCGATGTACGCGTGGTACTTGCGCCATACCTATCTCGAAAACAAGCTGCGCGAACCGGGCGCGCTGACTGTATGCGGCGAATCGGTCGACCTGTCGCTGATCGACGTGCCGACCTTCATCTACGGTTCGCGCGAGGATCACATCGTGCCGTGGCAGACGGCCTACGCGTCGACGTCGATCCTGTCGGGGCCGCTGAAGTTCGTGCTCGGTGCATCGGGGCACATCGCGGGCGTGATCAATCCGCCGGCGAAGAAGAAACGCAGCTACTGGATCAACGACGACCTGCCCGAATCCGCGGACGACTGGTTCGCCGCGGCGACCGAGCAGCCGGGAAGCTGGTGGACGACGTGGGTCGAGTGGCTCGACGCGTACGGCGGCCGCAAGGTCGCGCCGCCGGCCCAGCCGGGTTCCGCGCAATTCCCGGTGATCGAGCCGGCGCCCGGGCGCTACGTATTGCAGCGCGATTGACGAAAACCGGACAGCGGCGCACGCTGTCCGGCGCACCGCAGTTTTTTTAACAGGGCCGGTAACGATGCGCCGTGTCGTGCGGGCCTGGAGGAAAGGGAAATGACGGATGTAGTGATCGTATCGGCCGCGCGGACCGCGGTCGGCAAATTCGGCGGCTCGCTCGCGAAGATTGCGGCGCCGGAACTGGGCGCGACGGTGATCCGCGCGGTGCTGGAGCGTGCGGGCGTGAAGCCCGACCAGGTCAGCGAAGTGATCATGGGCCAGGTGCTGACGGCCGGCTCGGGGCAGAACCCGGCGCGGCAGTCGCTGATCAAGGCCGGGCTGCCGAGCGCGGTGCCGGGCATGACGATCAACAAGGTGTGCGGCTCGGGCCTGAAGGCCGTGATGCTGGCGGCGAACGCGATCGTCGCGGGCGACGCGGAGATCGTGATCGCGGGCGGCCAGGAGAACATGAGCGCGGCGCCGCACGTGCTGCCGGGCTCGCGCGACGGGTTCCGGATGGGCGACGCGAAGCTGGTCGACACGATGATCGTCGACGGGCTGTGGGACGTGTACAACCAGTACCACATGGGCATCACGGCGGAGAACGTCGCGAAGGAATACGGGATCACGCGCGAAGAGCAGGACGCGTTCGCGGCGCTGTCGCAGAACAAGGCGGAAGCCGCGCAGAAGGCCGGGCGCTTCGACGACGAGATCGTGCCGGTGTCGATCCCGCAACGCAAGGGCGAGCCGCTGCAGTTCGCGACCGACGAGTTCGTGCGGCACGGCGTGACGGCGGAGTCGCTGGCCGGGCTGAAGCCGGCGTTCGCGAAGGATGGCTCGGTGACGGCGGCGAACGCGTCGGGGCTGAACGACGGCGCGGCGGCGGTGCTGGTGATGTCGGCGCAGAAGGCGGCGGCGCTGGGCCTGACGCCGCTGGCGCGGATCAAGGCGTACGCGAACGCGGGCGTGGATCCGAGCGTGATGGGCATGGGCCCGGTGCCGGCGTCGCGCCGGGCGCTGGAGCGCGCGGGCTGGACGCCGGGCGACCTGGACCTGATGGAGATCAACGAAGCGTTCGCGGCGCAGGCGCTGGCGGTGCACAAGCAGATGGGCTGGGACACGTCGAAGGTGAACGTGAACGGCGGGGCGATCGCGATCGGCCACCCGATCGGCGCGTCGGGCTGCCGGATCCTGGTGACGCTGCTGCACGAGATGGTCAAGCGCGACGCGAAGCGCGGGCTGGCGTCGCTGTGCATCGGCGGCGGGATGGGCGTCGCGCTCGCGGTCGAGCGTCCGTGACCGGCCGTCCGTAACCGGCTCTCCGTCACCGGCCGTTCGCCACTGGCGAACCGAATTCGTGCGCCGGCCGATTGCGGCTTCGGCCGGCGTCACGTGAAGTCAGAGGGGGCTCCGGCAGCTCTCGAAACCAAAAAATGGAGTGAGATTTATGTCTCAGCGAATTGCGTACGTAACGGGCGGGATGGGCGGCATCGGCACCAGCATCTGCCAGCGCCTGTCGAAAGACGGCTTCAAGGTGGTCGCAGGTTGTGGCCCGAACTCGCCGCGCCGGGTGAAATGGCTCGAGGACCAGAAGGCGCTCGGGTACGACTTCATCGCGTCGGAAGGCAACGTCGGCGACTGGGACTCGACCAAGGAAGCGTTCGACAAGGTCAAGGCCGAAGTCGGCGAGATCGACGTGCTGGTCAACAACGCGGGCATCACGCGCGACGTCGTGTTCCGCAAGATGACGCATGAAGACTGGACGGCCGTGATCGACACCAACCTGACGAGCCTGTTCAACGTGACGAAGCAGGTGATCGACGGCATGGTCGAACGTGGCTGGGGCCGCATCATCAACATTTCGTCGGTGAACGGCCAGAAGGGGCAATTCGGCCAGACCAACTACTCGACCGCGAAGGCCGGTATTCACGGCTTCACGATGTCGCTCGCGCAGGAAGTCGCGACGAAGGGCGTGACGGTCAACACCGTGTCGCCGGGCTACATCGGCACCGACATGGTGAAGGCGATCCGTCCGGACGTGCTGGAGAAGATCGTCGCGACGATTCCGGTGCGGCGTCTCGGCGGCCCGGAGGAAATCGGCTCGATCGTCGCGTGGCTCGCGTCGAACGATTCCGGCTTCGCGACGGGCGCCGACTTCTCGCTGAACGGCGGCCTGCACATGGGCTGAGCGTCCGGGCTGCGCGAGCCGGACGGCCGCGCAGCCGGGCGTTTTCCGAAGGCCCCCGCCTCCCGGATTCGGGCGGCGGGGATTCGTCACTTGCGCTACGCTGCACTCAAAGGCGTTACATGACTACTACAAAGAAGACGGCCGAACGGCTCATCAAGAAATACCCGAACCGCCGGCTCTACGATACCGAGACAAGCACGTACATTACGCTGACCGACGTGAAGCAACTCGTGCTGGAGCAGGAGGATTTCAAGGTCGTCGATGCGAAATCCAATGAAGACCTGACGCGCAGCATCCTCTTGCAGATCATCCTCGAAGAGGAAAGCGGTGGCGTGCCGATGTTCTCGTCGTCGATGCTGTCGCAGATCATCCGTTTCTACGGTCATGCGATGCAGGGCATGATGGGCACGTACCTGGAAAAGAACATCCAGGCATTCATCGACATCCAGAACAAGCTCGCGGATCAATCGAAGAACCTCTACGAAGGTAACGCGATGAATCCGGAAGTCTGGTCGCAGTTCATGAACATGCAGGCGCCGATGATGCAAGGGATGATGACCAGCTACATCGAGCAGTCGAAGAACATGTTCGTGCAGATGCAGGAGCAGATGCAGAACCAGGCGAAGTCGATGTTCAGCACGTTCCCGTTCAAGCAGCCGGGCGCGCCGGAGCCCGAAAAGAAGTAAGCGGCGAGCCGGCGTGGACGCGCAAAGTGTCGCGCCGGCATCGTGCGGGACGGCCGTTTGGGACGACCCATTCGGGACGGCAACGGGCCGCGTCGCGGAACGATTGTTCGCACGGCGGCATCGCACGCGCGTGCATGGGCGTCGTCGTGCCGTAGCGCCTCAGTGCAAATAAAACGCACAAGGCCGACCGGCAAAGCCTGGTCGGCCGAATATCAGATAAAGCGCTGATTGTAAAAGATGCCGATGGCCGGAATTTCGGCCGGCTTATCGAACTGCAAAGCGGCTTGCCGCCGATCCGTTCGAGCAGTTATTTCCGTAAATAAAGAGATTTCTATTTTCGGAAAATGCCGAGTAGATGATCGGGAAAACTTCCTTGGCGCTGAACGAGTAAATGCCATCGTTGATGGATACGAGGAGGTTGCCGCTCGTATCGGTTTCGATCTTGTCGATCTTGCCTGCCTTGCAAAGCGATTCCGCGGACGCGTACGAGGATGCAGCAAGCGTCATGGCGCAAACGAGGGTGGCCGCGAGTTTTCTCATGGTCTTTCCTTGGTGAATGAGTGGATTGCTGGGGTTGTGATGCGGGTCATGCACGGTTCAGTATTGGCTGGCCGAATAGGTGCCGATGTCTGATCGACGTGAAATGTATCGGAGATTAATCGGGTGTTGAATGGGGATGGCGG
Source organism: Burkholderia sp. BCC1047 (assembly GCF_902833155.1). Taxonomy (NCBI): domain Bacteria; kingdom Pseudomonadati; phylum Pseudomonadota; class Betaproteobacteria; order Burkholderiales; family Burkholderiaceae; genus Burkholderia; species Burkholderia sp. BCC1047. Next base: position 119,580 of record NZ_CADFEH010000007.1, read on the forward strand.
ATTTGGAAATGGTTTTTTTGGATTGTTGAGTGTTTTGAATTATTCTGGTGAATTGTGTTGTGCTGGAGGGTGAGGGCTGGGAATAAAGGGGGGGTGAGGATAAATAGATCCGCCGATTATTTTTGGTTGATGATTTTTTGTTGTGGCGTCGCTTGCGGTTATTTTTATTTATTTCTCTATTTTTATTTGATTGGCCGGATTTTTTTGAAAATGAGATGCGGTACACGTGCAGCATCGCTGCAGCCAGAGCGAGGATGGGCGGGCGGTGCGGTTTGTCAGTACCGCGGTGAGGGCGGTCGATGGTGGGAAGATTCGCCCGGTGCCGTTCTGCGAGGCGCTGGCGCAGGCATGCGATAACGGCGGTGTGCAGGCTGCGTGCGTGAGGGGGCGGTCGATAGCGATAGTGACGCGCCCGCGCCGACAACCGGCTGGCCGCCACTCGATGTGGCGTTGCGGCTGATCGGCGATGGCGACGATGCGGTCTGGTTCAAACGGTGCCTGACGGCACCGACGTATTCGAAGTGCGCATCGGATCGAGTACGGGCCCGCTTTGGCGGGCGTTTTGCGATTTCGTCACGGGATGGGAAGCGTCACGACTCGGGATCGAATCCGTTTTCGCCATCCGGCGGCGGCAGATCCAGAACGAGCTTGACCGCGCTGTAGTTGGCCTTGAGCGAAAACACGCGGCCGATCACGAGAAACGTCTGCCGGGAATTTTCGAGCTCGACGAAATCGCCGGGCTGCGGCACGTGGGCACCCTGGTCGTAGGAGAAGCTGGTGCTGGTCTGCTCACCGATGGCTTCTGCGGCGTGTTCGGTGAATTCGATCGTGATGTGGGTGGTCATGCGAATCCCGTTGAGTGGATGGAAGAGAGCGATGGCTTCGATTTTCGCATAGCGGCGCCGCGAATCCGTGCCGATTTTTGTGCGATACGCTTGACCACAGCTTCACATCTCCGGATGTGCGTGTGCTCTTTCGCGACAAGCTCCGCGTTACCCAACAGCAGAACGCCCCCCGGCAGTGTCAGGCCGATCTTCTTCTGATGCTCAATTTTCTCGTCGCATCAGGATGTCCGTTGAATGCGTCGTCGGCGACGGGCAGGCTGTCGAAAAGCAGTTCTTCTTGACAACGGGGCAGTGTTTAAAAGGATTTCGTATGCGATCGGCCGCCGAGTGGCAGGCGTGTCGTGCGCGGCGAGCGGGCTGGCCGGCGCGTTGCCACGTAACAGCTGCTCGCCCGATTTATGCGACAACGCCATCCTGTCGCGTAATCGCATGTAATTGATTCGGCGATGTGATCGGCATAATGTTTATCCCAGGCAGAAGCCCATCCTCGAACCTTGCCAATAAGACGATGATTTTCAGTCGATTATATGCAGGTACATCACGGATATTACGGAAAGGATGATTTCCGTGTGAGGCTGCTGTCGGGAAGGAAGCATTGATTTATCGACTCATTCAATTACCTCTCAGAGGAAAAAATGGCAAAAATTTATTACACGGCCGATACCAACTGGATCATCGGCGTCACCGATCGCGTCAAAGGCAACAGGGTGGTGCTCGTTCCCGCCAGTACCGACCATCTGTATACAGAGTGGGATTTCCAATCGGATGGCGGAATCACGCTGCACAGCGACCCCACGCTCGCCATCGACTGCGGAACGGTATCCGACGAACAATACCTTGCCCTGAACACCTACGTGAAAAACCACGCGTCGGCCTCTCAGCAATGGCAATTCGACCCGCAATCGGATGACACGCAATCGGGCTACATCGAAAACGTGACCAATTCGCAACTTGTCTTCGACCTTCAATGGAGAAAGGTCGCGAATGGCACGCCCATCTGGACATTCGCGGCAAACGCATCGGATGCGGAGATCTGGAGCCCGGTTCCGGTCCCCCAGGATTCTTTCAAGAAGTGACTGACACATACTTCGATGGTGCGCCGATCTACTTGTTCGGCGCACCATCGTAACTGCCGGTGGGCACGCCTACACTCGATTACATGGCTAAGTCATTTGAATTCCCGTGATTGTCTGAAAGCAATAAGCTCGAGGCTGTCTTACACCTAACCAGCCCGGTGAGATCCAGTGCGGTGTTCGGAAAGGATATTGGGGTCGGGGGCTTGAACGCGAGTGTCCATTACATGGGCTCGCGTTCCGCCGTCGCTGCATCCGGCATAGAGTTGTCCCGCGCACGATTTGCGTGGGCGGCGAACGTGCCGGTTCCCGCAACCGCCCGTCATTCATTTTGGGTCGCTGGACCCTAAATCGCTGTAAACTCACGCTTTTGCTGCCACGCCCCCCATTCCAGATGTCCCAATCCCCCAAAGTAGGGTTCGTATCCCTCGGCTGCCCGAAAGCGCTCGTCGATTCCGAACAAATCATCACGCAACTGCGCGCCGAAGGTTATGAAATCTCCGGCAGCTACGACGGCGCCGACCTCGTCGTCGTGAACACCTGCGGCTTCATCGACGAAGCCGTGCAGGAAAGCCTCGACGCGATCGGCGAAGCGCTGACCGAGAACGGCAAGGTGATCGTCACCGGCTGCCTCGGCGCGAAATCGAGCGCGAGCGGCTCGAACCTGATCGAGGAAGTCCACCCGAAGGTGCTCGCCGTCACCGGCCCCCACGCGGTGGGCGAGGTGATGCAGGCCGTGCATTCGCACCTGCCGAAGCCGCACGACCCGTTCGTCGATCTCGTGCCCGCGGCCGGCATCAAGCTCACGCCGCGTCACTACGCGTACCTGAAGATCTCCGAAGGCTGCAACCACCGTTGCACGTTCTGCATCATCCCGTCGATGCGCGGCGACCTCGTGTCGCGTCCGGTCGCCGAAGTGATGCTGGAAGCCGAGAACCTGTTCAAGTCGGGCGTGAAGGAACTGCTCGTGATCTCGCAGGACACGAGCGCATACGGCGTCGACGTGAAGTACCGCACGGGCTTCTGGAACGGCAAGCCGATCAAGACGCGCATGACCGACCTGGTCGCCGCGCTCGGCGAACTCGCCGCGCAGTACGGCGCGTGGGTGCGCCTGCACTACGTGTATCCGTACCCGAGCGTCGACGAAGTGATTCCGCTGATGGCCGAAGGCCCGTTCAAGGGCCACGTGCTGCCGTATCTCGACGTGCCGTTCCAGCACGCGCATCCGGAAGTGCTGAAGCGCATGAAGCGGCCGGCGAACGCCGAGAAGGTGCTCGAGCGCGTGCAGAAGTGGCGCGAGATCTGCCCGGACCTGACGATCCGCAGCACGTTCATCGCGGGCTTCCCTGGCGAGACGGAAGCACAGTTCGAAACGCTGCTCGATTTCATCCGCGAAGCGGAACTCGATCGCGTCGGCTGTTTCGCGTATTCGCCGGTCGAAGGCGCGACCGCGAACGACCTGGATGGCGCGCTGCCGGACGAGGTCCGCGAGGAGCGTCGCGCGCGCTTCATGGAAGTGGCGGAGGAAGTGTCGGCAAAGCGCATGCAGCGCAAGGTCGGCAAGACGCTCAAGGTGCTGATCGACGAAGTCAGCGCGGAAGGCGGCATCGGCCGTACGGCAGCCGATGCGCCGGAGATCGACGGCGTCGTCTACGTCGAGCCGGCGGCGAAGGCGTCGAAGCGCTACAAGGTCGGCGATTTCGTGTCCGTGAAGATCACGGGCGCCGACGGCCACGATCTGTGGGGCGAGGTGTAAGCGATGGCCGCCGCATTCCCGGAGATCCTCGCGCTCGGCGAGGCGATGATCGAATTCAACCAGTCGCAGCCGGGTCGTCCTGAATTCCTGCAGGGCTTCGGCGGCGACACGTCGAACTTCTGCATCGCGGCGGCGCGCCAGCGCGCATCGACGGGCTTCGTGTCGGCGATCGGCGACGATCCGTTCGGCCGCCTGCTGGCCGACATGTGGGCGTCGGAGCAGGTCGACACGACGTACGTGCGGATCGACCGCTCGGCGCCGACCGGCGTGTATTTCGTCACGCACGGCGCCGACGGCCATCAGTTCGACTATCTGCGCGCGGGGTCGGCGGCGAGCCGCTACGCGACGGCCGACCTGCCGCTCGACGCGCTCGCGGCCGCGAAGGCCGTGCACCTGTCGGGCATCAGTCTGGCGATCAGCACGGCCGCGTGCGACGCGGCGTTCGCGGCGATCGACCATGCGCGTCGCAGCGGCGCGAAGGTCAGCTTCGACACGAACCTGCGCCTGAAGCTGTGGCCGCTGCCGCGTGCCCGTGCGGTGATGCGCGAGGCGCTGCGGCAGACGGACATCTGCCTGCCGAGCTGGGACGACGTCACGGCGCTCACGGGCGCGAACGATCGCGACGCGATCGTCGACGCGATGCTCGAACACGGGCCGCAGGTCGTCGCGCTGAAGCTCGGCAAGGAAGGCGCGTATGTCGCGACGCCGCACGAACGGCGCGTCGTGCCGGGCTTCGCGGTCGAGGCCGTCGACGCGACCGGTGCGGGCGACTGCTTCGGCGGTGCGTTCGTCGCGCGGATCGTCGCGGGCGATGATCCGTTCGCGGCCGCGCGTTATGCGAACGCGGCGGCGGCGCTGTCGACGACCGGTTACGGCGCGGTCGCGCCGATTCCGCACCGCGATGCGGTGGAACGCCTGATGCAGGGCTGACGCGACACGCGCCCGCCCGCGCATTCGCGGCGCAGGTTTGCGCGGTCATGCAGGAACCGGGTCCCGGCCCGGCGCGGTCCGCGATGGTCGGGCGAATCTGAAGCAAGGAGCAACACAAGGTGGGTCGATATTCGGAATGGCAACGGGCGCTCGTCGTCGCGGGTGCGCTGGCAGCGGGCATCGCGATGCCGACGGTGGTCGCCGCGCAGGCGGTCGCACCGGGCGTGCAGCAGGATGAACCGGCGCCCGCGCGGCCGCTGAAGCCGAATCCCGAGTTTGCCCGCCTGCCGCGCTACGAAGGCACGCTCGGTGATCGGCCGATCGTCGTGCACCTCGGCCCGAAGACGGACGAGGAAGGCGTGCACGGCGAATACCAGTTCGCCGACACGGGCGAAGTCGTGCTGCTCGCGGGCGACCGCGACGGCGATACGCTCGAGATCGAGGAGTCGAACGACGGCACGAACATCACCGGCGTATGGATCGGCCGCTTCGACGCGACGGGCGACCTGAAGGCAGACCGGATGAATTCGGACGAATCGGACCCGCAGCCGGTCGTGCTGCACCTGGCGCCGGGCAAGCGCGCGGCGCTGCAGGTGCGCGACGGCCGGGTGCAGGAAATCGAGACGGTGGGCGGCGTCGTCAACCTGCGTACCGACGACTGAGCGCGTGCTGGCTCGGTGCGCGCGGCGCGCATTGTACCGGGCCAAGCGCGCCGATTTTGGCTACTCTAACGACATATTCCGCAACCGAACGGCCTCGTGCCCGGCCCCCAGTCATGACTGCATCCACTCCCAAGCGCGCGCTGCAAACCCGCATCGTTCAACCCGACGACGTCATTCCGGAAGGCTTCCGTTCGTTCGTGCCGCCGGTCGCGCGCGCGTCGACGGTCGTGTTCCCCGATCTCGCGACGATGCGCGCGCTGGTCTGGCACGACGACAACCAGTGGCGCTACGGGCTGCACGCGACGCCGACGTCGCTCGCGCTCGCGCAGCGGCTCGCCGAGATCGAAGGCGGCACGCACGCGCTGCTGCAACCGTCGGGCCTCGCGGCGATCATGAACGTCTACTTCGGGATCGTGAAAGCGGGCGACGACGTGCTGATTCCGCATAACGTGTACGGCCCGAACGCCGATTTCGGCAACTGGCTCGCGAACGATTTCGGCATCACCGTGCGCGGTTACGATCCGCTGATCGGCGCCGGCATCGCCGAGTTGATCCAGCCGAACACGCGGCTGATCTGGCTCGAGGCGCCGGGCTCGGTGACGATGGAAGTGCCCGACGTGCAGGCGATCACGGCCGCCGCGAAGGCGCGCGGCATCGTCACCGCGATCGACAACACCTTTTCGGCGGGGCTCGCGTTCAAGCCGTTCGCGCATGGCGTCGACATTTCGGTGCAGGCGCTGACCAAGTATCAGTCGGGCGGCAGCGACGTGCTGATGGGCGCGACGATCACCGCGAATGCGGAACTGCACGCGAAGCTGAAGCTCGCGCGGATGCGCTGCGGGATCGGCGTATCGGTCGACGATTGCTCGCTCGTGCTGCGCAGCCTGCCGAGCATGCAGGTGCGCTTCGATGCGCACAGCAAGAGCGCGCTCGCCCTCGCGCAGTGGCTGAAGGCGCGGCCGGAGATCGCGACGGTGCTGCACCCGCAGATCGCCGACTGCCCGGGGCATGCGTCGTTCATGCGCGATTTCACGGGCGCGGGCGGGCTGTTCTCGGTGGTGTTCGACGCACGCTACGGCGCGGAGCAGATCGACCGTTTCGTCGAGTCGCTCGAGCTGTTCGCGATCGGCTGGAGCTGGGGCGGCGCGTGCAGCCTCGCGATGCCTTACGACGTCGCGTCGATGCGTCCGGACTGGCCGCATCGCGGCACGCTGGTGCGTTTCTACGTGGGTCTGGAAGACGAAGCGGATTTGCGCGCCGACATCGAGCGGGCGATGCAGGCCACGCTCGGCTGATTGCACGCCGGCAACGTCCGGCAGAAAAACGAAACGCCGGCGCGATATCGCATCGCGCCGGCGTTTTTCATTGACGGTGCCGCGGGATCAGAACAGGCGCAGCAGCCCGTCGAGGCCGACATGGTCGAATGCGACGGTCGCCGCATCGCGCACGACGGGCTTCGCGTGGAACGCGACCGACAGCCCGGCTTCGGCCATCATCTTCAGGTCGTTCGACCCGTCGCCCATCGCGATCGCGCGGCTCGGCTCGAGGCCGAGCGACGCGCACGTGTCGCGCAGCAGGCGCGCCTTCACGTCGGCGTTGACGATCTCGCCGAGCACCTTGCCGGTCAGCTTGCCGTCGACGATCTCGAGCGTGTTCGCGTGCGCGTAGTCGAGGCCGAGGCGGGCTTTCAGCCGCTCGGTGAAGAACGTGAAGCCGCCCGACACGAGCAGCGTCTTCAGGCCGGCGGCCTTCACGCCGGCCAGCATCGTCTCGGCGCCCGGCGACAGTTGCAGCCGTTCTTCGTACACGCGCTCGAGTGCGTGCGCGTCGAGCCCGGCCAGCAGCGCGACGCGGCGCGTGAGGCTTTCGTTGAAATCGCGGATCTCGCCGCGCATCGCCGCTTCGGTGATCTCCGCGACCTGCGTTTTCAGCCCGCAGAAATCGGCGATCTCGTCGATGCATTCGATCGTGATCAGCGTCGAATCCATGTCCATCACCGCGAGCCCGAAATCGCCGAGCGTGCGGCCAGCCTCGACGAAGCCGAAGTCGAGCGCATGCGTGCCGCAGTACGCGTCGATGTCGAGGCGTTGCGCCGGGCTCGCGTTTTCGATGCGCAGCGCGTGATCGTCGGTCTGCACGACACGGGTGCCGCGCGACAGCGCGAGCAGCGGTTTGTGATGGGCGTCCGACAGCGGCGCAAGACTCTGGATGACGAGATTGTGGGTCATGACGAGTGGTTGGGAAGCGAATGAATGACGTGCGCGGCCCACGGGTGGCCGCCTGCGCGCGCGGGCCCCGTGCGGCTGCGGGCCAGTGCGTCGCGAACGCGCCATTGTAGCCGGTTGGTCGCGCGTGGCGGCCGGCGCCGGCGCGAAACCGGGCGCGGTACGGCGGCGGTCACCCGTTTGCGCGATCCCAGTACGGCGGATCGCCGAAATGCTCGGCCAGGAACGCGATGAACGCGAGCGTTTTCAGCGGCACGTGCGCGCGGCTCGGATAGACGGCCCAGATCGCGACGTCGTCCGCGAACGGATAGTCGTCGAGCACGGTGACGAGCGCGCCGCTCGCGAGCAGCGGGCCGACGTCCCAGGTCGATTTGATCGCGATCCCGAAGCCATCGACGAGCGCTTCGCGGATCGCCTCGCCGTTGCTCGCGACGAGCCGGCCGCCGACCCGCACCGTGAGCGGGCCCTGCGGCGTCGCGAACGACCAGTCGCGCTGGTCGCCGAGGATCACGCACTCGTGCTGCGTCAGATCGGCCGGATGCCGCGGCGTGCCGTGTTCGGCGAGATAGGCGGGCGAGCAGCACAGCACGCGGCGGTTGGCGGCGAGCTTGCGGGCGACGAGCGTCGAATCCTTCAGCGCGCCGAGGCGGATCGCGACGTCGTAGCCGTCGTCGACCAGATCGACGATCTCGTCGGACAGGCGCAAATCGAGCGACACGGACGGGTAGCGGCGCAGGAACGCCGGAATCACCGGCGCGACGTGCTGGCGGCCGAACGACGACGACATCGACACCTTCAGCCGCCCGTACGGCTCGCTGCGACCGCGGCCGACCGACGCGCGCGCGGCGTCGGCGGCGGCCAGCAGCGCGTCGGCGCGTGCCATGAAGATTTCGCCGTCCTGCGTGAGGCTGATGCGGCGCGTGGTGCGGTGCAGCAGCCGCGCGCCGAGCTGGCGTTCGAGCTGGGCGATGCGCGCGCTCGCGACCGCGGCCGACACGCCGAATTCGCGCCCGGCCGCGCTGACGTTCGCGAGCAGCGCCGCGCGCACGAACAGCGCGACGTCGAGCAGGTCGAGCGGCTTGTCGGGCGCGGGAATGGGATCAGGCGTCGGATCGGACGTCATTATTCTGAAATTCCTGAAAATGTTTCAGGAAATATAGCGGTTTTCTCGAATGATCGGGTTGCCTACGATGGCACGCATGGAGGTTGCGCCGCAGCCTGCCGTATCCCCTGAAAGGAGTATCGAGATGAAAGCCGTTGGATTGACCCGTTATCTGCCGATCGACGACCCGCAAGCGTTGCTCGACGTCGAACTGCCGCAGCCCGTGCCGGGCTCGCGCGACCTGCTCGTGAAAGTCGATGCGATTTCCGTGAACCCGGTCGACACCAAGGTGCGTGCGCCGAAGCCGCAGGTCGAGGAGACGCCGCGCGTGCTCGGCTGGGATGCGGCCGGCACGGTCGTCGCGGTCGGCGCCGACGTCACGCTGTTCCGGCCCGGCGACGAAGTGTTCTACGCGGGCAGCATCATGCGGCCCGGCGCGAACAGCGAATTCCATGCGGTCGACGAGCGGATCGCCGCGCTGAAGCCGCGCACGCTCGACTTCGCGGCGGCGGCCGCGCTGCCGCTCACCGCGCTGACCGCGTGGGAAGCGCTGTTCGACCGGTTGCGCGTGTCGCCGCAGGGCGCGGACGCCGGCAAGTCCGTGTTGATCATCGGCGGCGCGGGCGGCGTGGGCTCGATCGCGATCCAGCTCGCGAAGACGCTCGGCAAGCTGCACGTGATCGCGACCGCGTCGCGGCCGGCATCGGCCGAATGGGTGCGCACGCTCGGCGCGGATGCGGTGGTCGACCATTTCGGCGATTTGCCGGCGCAATTGCGCGAGACCGGGCATCCGAGCGTCGACTACGTACTGATCTTCAACGATACCGACCGTCATTTCCCGGCCGCGGCGGAAGTCATCCGGCCGCAGGGCGGCATTTGCACGATCGTCGAGAACGCGAAGCCGGTGCCGGTCGAATTGCTGAAGGCGAAGAGCGCCGCGTTTCACTGGGAGTTCATGTTCACGCGCGCGATGTTCGAGACGCCGGACATGATCGAGCAGCACAAGATCCTGAGCGAGGTCGCGCGGCTCGTCGACGGCGGCACGCTGCGCACGACGCTCGGCGAACAGCTCGGCGCGATCAATGCCGAGAACGTGCGGCGCGCGCACCGGATGCTCGAGGGCGGGCGCGCGATCGGCAAGCTCGTGCTGAGCGGCTTCTGAGCCGGCAGCGCGCGTAAGGCGGCGGCGCCGCGAACGCAAGCGGGGTAACACCCGATGCGTTCGCGGCGCATTGCGCCCCGCTTGGCGGTAGACTGGCAACGCATCATGCATCTAAAACCGCGGCACGCGCGTGCCGCCGCATGACAAGGAGGTCAGCATGAGCCAACGCAGCTTGTCGGTCGCCGCATCGTGGTCGGTCGTGTTCGCGGCGGCGTGCGCCAGCGCGAGCGTATTCGCGGCGCCGCCGGTCAAGGGCAGCCTGAAGGGCGGCGGGAGGGGGCAGCTCGAATACACCGTCAAGGTCGACTCGAAGACCTTCGGCAATACGCAGGAGACCCGCAAGATTCGCTCGGGCGAGACGGACGATTTCAACTGGAAGTCGGTGCCGCCGAGCGGCGCGGTCGCGATGCCGGACGGCTGCCCGAACGCCGACAACCTGCCGCGCGACGCGAACGGCGCGATGGTGCGGCAGACCCAGGTGCGGCTCGCGCCGTCGGTCGACGCGAAGGGTGTCGCGAACGTGCAGTTGAGCTTCCAGGCGGCCGCGCCGAAGGGCATGCGCAGCGTGACGGCCGGCGGCAAGTCGCTGCAGTGTCCGGACGTCGTGTCGGTGAGCCAGGTGAAGTGGGTGTCGCTGCCGACCAACGGCGGGTCGAAGGCCGTGACGATGAGCGACGGCACCAAGGTGACGGTGTCGATCAAGCATTGAGCGGCGCGCGTGGGCCGGCGTTTCGTCCGGTGCGCGCGCAACCGGTTCGATTTGGCGGAACGAGCAGGGCGGCACGCGAGCAGATCGCGCCGCGCCGCCGTTGCCATGCGTTTCCGCTATCTGCTTCGCGGTACGGCGCGCCGACCGTGCAACGGCGCTGCGTGACGTCATGCGGATGTCACGTTATGCTCGCCCGCATTCTTTCCTTTCCGTCACGACATCCCGATGAAACTTCGAATGCGTGCGGTGCTGTCCGCCATTGCGTTCGTCGCCGCGCACGCTCATGCGGCCGACGAGTGCAGTTTCGTGAAGAAGGTCGAGCTGCCGTCGCGACAGCAGGTGGCGGTGGTATCCAGCGGCGCACTCGAACCGTGCTCGACCGGCAGCTACGCGGTGCGCGTGTATTCGACCGCGCATGCCGCCCCGGGCTTCGATACCGACGATTACGTGACCGGCACGCTGCACGCGCGCGACGGTACCGTCGCCGATGCGTACACGGCCGACCTCGGCGCACGCGCGCCGCAGGCGCTCGTCGTGACCACGCGCTCGGCCGGCAGCGGCGGCTACGTCGGCGCGCAGGCGTATGTGACGACGCCGCGCGCGGTGCGGCTCGTCGCATCGGTCGACGGGCTCGCGCCCGACGCGGATATCGCGGCCGCCCTTCGGCAGGCAATCGGCAAGCGACGCGGCGCGCACTGATCGCACCGATCGCCCGATGTGCCGCCGCCGCGCGTCAGTGCGTTCGCTCTTCGAGCCGCGACGCGAGAAAGCGGTGATCGGCCGAGAACAGCCGGCGATAGGTCATCAGCACCGCGCCGACGGTGCCGAGCGCGGACGCCGCCGCGATCAGGAACATGATCACGATCTGGTAGCGCACGGCCTGCAGCGGCGACTGACCGGCCAGCACCTGGCCCGTCATCATCCCCGGCAGGCTCACGACGCCGACCACCGCCATCTGGTTCAGCGTCGGCAGCATGCCGGCGCGCACGGCCTGGCGCGCGGCGTCCTGCGCGGCTTCCCAGCGCGTCGCCCCGAGCGCGAGGGCGGTCTCGACACGATCGCGGCGCGCGGTGAGTTCTTCCATCATCCGCTCGACGCCGAGCGAGACGCCCGTCAGCGTATTGCCGAGAATCATCCCGAGGATCGGGATCGCGTATTGCGGCGCGAACCACGGATGGATGCGGATCACGACGAACAGTCCGACCGCCGCGACGAACCAGCTGCTGAACCAGATCGACGCGATGCTGTCGATGCGCTGGCCGCGATACGTGCGCTTGCCGCGCCCCGCGCCGGCGAAACCGGCGATCAGCGTCATCAGCGCGGTGAGCGGCAGCACGACGTACCAGTGCGGATGGCCGAACACCCAGCCGAGCACGTAGCCGATCGCGAGCAATTGCACGACGGTGCGCACCGCCGCGAGCGCGAGCTTGCGGCCGAGGCCGAGCGACAGCGCCGCCGAGATCGCGCCGTTGACGGCGACGAGCGCGGCCGCGATGCCGACGTCGACGAGGCTCAGGTCCTGCAGGGCCGGGCTCATTGCGCGGCCTCCGTCGGGTTCGCCGCATGCAGGACGCCCGCCTGCATCACGAGCCGCATCGTGCCGATCCGCGCGGCCTGGGCCGGATCGTGCGAGATCCACATGTACGCGCGGGCGTCGGGCGCCGCGTCGAACCACGCGCCGACGAGCGCTTCGATCGCGCGCGCCGATTCGGGATCGAGCGCGGACGTCGGCTCGTCGAGCAGCAGCACGTCGGGATCGAGCTGCAGCACGCGCAGCAACGCGGTGATCTGCGCTTCGCCGCCGGACAGGTCGCTCGCGCGCTTGTCGAGAAAATCGGCGCCGCGGCCGGCCTGCGCGGCGAGCGCTTCGGCGCGGGAGCGATCGAACGCGACGTCGCGATAGATCGCGAGCGAGTACGGGTAGCGCAACTGCGATTCGACGGTGCCGTCCATCTGCGCGGGGCGCTGGCGGACATAGGCGATGCTGCGCCGATAGCGCGGAATCGCGCTGCGCCGGATCCGGCGGCCGCGCCACAGGAGGTGGCCGCCGTCGAGCGGATCGAGCAGCGCGAGTGCGCGCAGCAGCACGCTCTTGCCCGACCCGGATGGTCCGGTGATAGCAATTTGCGATCCCGCGGCGAGGCTGAAATCGGTCGGAGCGAGCAGCGTCTTGCCGCTGCTGGTGTCGCGCCGCGTGATGTGCTGCGCGTCGATGAGGCCGGTGGGGGAGGTCATGTCACAAATGAAAAAAAGCGTTAATGGCGCCGAAAGGCCGCCATGTCGTGCGCCATAATACCCATTGAAAAGTCGCCGTTGTCGTGCGCCGTTCGTCCACGCAAGCGGCCCGGCATCGTGCGGCAACGCTTCAGAACAACAACGGAACCGCCATGACGCTAACCCGAACCATCGGCAAATCGGCTGCATGGATCGTCGGTATCGTCGCGGTGCTCATCGCGGCGGCCGGCATCTTTATTCTCACGTTCGACTGGAACCGCGCGAAACCGTGGGTCAACGAACACGTGAGTACCGCGCTCGGCCGCCCGTTTGCGATCAACGGCGACATCAAGGTCGGCTGGCGTCGTCCCGATGGCGAGACCGGCTGGCGTGCATGGATACCCTGGCCGAGCTTCTCGGCCACGCAACTCGAGATCGGCAATCCCGACTGGGCGCAGGCGCCCAAGTTCGTCACGCTCGATGCCGCGCACTTCGATCTCGCGCTCCTGCCGCTGCTGGCGCATGAAATCGTCATCCCTTCGATCGACGTCGTCAATCCTGCCGTCGATCTCGAACGGCGCGCGGACGGCAGCAATACATGGACCTTCCAGTTCAAGCAATCGGGGCAACCGAACAAGTGGAAAGTGCGGCTCGACAGCTTCGGGTTCGCGAAGGGTACCGTCGTCTATCGCGATGCGATCACCCAGGCCGATCTGACGATCGGGATCGATACGCTCGGCCAGCCGATCCCGCTCGGCGACGTGCTGAAGGAGCAGGAACAGAAGTCGCGCGCGGCGTCCGCCCAGCGCGTCGGCAAGCGCGGCGCCGCGCAATTGAGCGCGAAGGCGAACGCCGAGGCTGCGTCGGATGCATCCCGCGCATCGGCGGCGCAGGTCCCGAGCGCGGCATCGACGTCCGGGTCCGCATCGGGTGTGCTGCCTGCGTCCGTGGTGAATACGGCTTCGTCCGCATCGACGGTTGCGTCCGCATCCGGCGCGAGCGGCGCATCGGCCGCCTCCGGTGCCACCGTGCCCGCGAAGCCGTCCGGCCCGACCTATGCGTTCGGCCTGAAGTTCGACGGCCGCTACAAGAACGTGCCGGTCACCGGCACCGGCAAGGTGGGCGGCGTGCTGGCGATCGAGAACGCGACGCAGCCGTTCCCGCTGCAGGCCGACGTGAAGGCCGGGGACACGCGGCTCGCGATCGTCGGCACGCTGACCGATCCGATGCATCTGGCGGCGCTCGACCTGCGACTGTGGCTGCAGGGCACGTCGATGTCGCATCTCTACCAGCTGACCGGCATCACGCTGCCCGACACGCCGCCGTATGCGACGGAGGGGCGCCTGATTGGCCAGATCAAGCAAAATGCGAGCACGTTCCGCTACGAGAACTTCAACGGGCGCGTCGGCGGCAGCGATCTGCACGGCACGCTGACGTGGGCGCAGCGCGAGCCGCGTCCGAAGCTGTCGGGTGAGCTCGTGTCGAACCTGCTGCAGTTCTCCGACCTCGCGCCGGTGATCGGCGCCGACTCGGCCGCCAGCAAGAAGAAGCGCGGCGACACGACGCGCCAGCCGCCGGACCGCGTGCTGCCGGTCGCGGCGTTCCGCACCGAACGGTGGAGCGCGATCGATGCGGACGTGAAGTTCACCGGCCGCAAGCTGATCAAGAGCCCGCAGTTGCCGATCACCGACCTGTATACGCATATCCTGCTGCAGGACGGCGTGCTGACGCTCGAGCCGCTGCAGTTCGGCGTCGCGGGCGGCACGCTCGCGACGAATGCGCATCTCGACGGCAGCCGCACGCCGCTGAAGGGCCGCTTCACGCTGGCCGCGCGGCATCTGAAGCTCAAGCAACTGTTCCCGACGCAGAAGGTGATGCAGACGGCCCTCGGCGAAATCAACGGCGATGCGTCGCTGTCGGCAACGGGCAACTCGCCGGCCGCGCTCGCGGCGACGTCGACCGGCGAAGTGAAGGCGCTGATCACCAACGGCCGCATCAGCCGCTTGCTGATGGAGGCGGCGGGGTTGAACGTCGCGAACGTCGTCTACGAGAAGCTGTTCGGCAACCGCGACGTCAACATCAACTGCGCGGCGATCGACTTCGTGGCGACCGACGGCATGCTCGATCCGAAGGTGTTCGCGCTCGATACCGACGATGCGCTGATCAACGTCGACGGCCCGATCAACCTGCGCGACGAATCGATCGACCTGAAGATCCATCCGCACACGAAGGGCTTCCGGATCTTCTCGCTGCGCTCGCCGTTGTATGCGAAGGGCACGTTCAAGAACCCGAAGGTCGGCGTCGATGCGGGCGCGCTCGCGCTGCGCGCCGGCGCGATGGTCGGACTCGGGCTGCTCAACCCGTTCGCGGCGCTGATCCCGCTGATCGCGCCGAGCAACAACCGCGACGTGCCGTGCGCCGAACTGTTCGGGCAGATGAAGGCCAAGGCGGCGCAGAAGGGGGCGGCGAAGGCCGGCAAGTGACGCGCGGCCACGGGCGCGGCATGCGCGACCGTGCGGCTTCGGCGTCGTTGCCGCGCCTGGCTGAGCGTCGGCCGCGCTGCGCTGCCAGCGCGCTCAGCGGCGGGCGCGCGCCCAGACGATCACCGGTTCGACCTCCCGGCCGGCGATCCGCACCGGTCCGGCGGTGCCGAGCTGCAGCCGGTCGCCATCCAGGCTGACGACACGCTGCTGGACGTTGCCGATCCAGTTCGGATACAGGCTGACGTCCATTTCATGGGTCAACGTGCCGTCGTCGTCGACGCTAAAGGGGCCCGAATACGCGATGTAGCCGTGCGCCGCGGCCGCGCGCTCCTCGACGCTGCCGCCTTGCAGGTCGCCGTCCGCGTAGGGCGGGCGGCCGGCCGCCATCAGTTGTGCGGACATGTAGCCGTCGGGCGTGTAGAGGATCCAGCCGCGCGCGTCGCGGCCGAGCGGATAGGTGACGGTGCTGCCGTCGCGCGGGCGGATTTCGTACGAGACGAGGCGCCATGCGCCGACGAGTTGTTCGCGAAGCTGGCTGGCGAGCATGCGGGATTCCGGTGAGACGGCGGTGACGCGCGTGCCGTCATGTTGACGGGCCGCCGGGCGGCGGGCGTGAGGGCCGGGAATACGCTGCCGGGGCGGGGCGGTCGGCAGTTTCTCCGACACCTGCTAAAATACACGGTTTTCCGTCGATTTCTCTCTTAACGGGACCTGCCGTGCTTTCTACTGCCAACATCACGATGCAATTCGGGCCGAAGCCCTTGTTCGAGAATATCTCGGTCAAATTCGGCGAGGGCAACCGCTACGGTCTGATCGGCGCGAACGGCTGTGGCAAGTCGACCTTCATGAAGATCCTCGGCGGCGACCTCGAGCCGAGCGCCGGCAACGTCGCGCTGGAGCCGAACGTCCGCCTCGGCAAGCTGCGCCAGGACCAGTTCGCGTACGAAGACGTGCGCGTGCTCGACGTCGTGATGATGGGCCACACCGAGATGTGGGCCGCGATGACCGAGCGTGACGCGATCTACGCGAACCCGGAAGCCACCGACGACGACTACATGCACGCGGCCGAGCTCGAAGGCAAGTTCGCCGAATACGGCGGCTACGACGCCGAAGCGCGCGCGGGTGCGCTGCTGCTGGGCATCGGCATCGAGGAGAAGTTCCACAACGGCACGATGGCCGACGTCGCACCGGGCTGGAAGCTGCGCGTGCTGCTCGCGCAGGCGCTGTTTTCGAAGCCGGACGTGCTGCTGCTCGACGAACCGACCAACAACCTCGACATCAACTCGATCCGTTGGCTCGAGCAGACGCTCAACGAGTACAACTCGACGATGATCATCATCTCGCACGATCGTCACTTCCTGAACTCGGTATGCACGCACATGGCCGACATGGACTTCGGCACGCTGAAGGTCTGGCCGGGCAACTACGACGACTACATGCTCGCATCGGCACAGGCGCGCGAGCGCCAGGCCGCGGCGAATACGCGTGCGAAGGAACGCGTGGCCGAACTGCAGGACTTCGTGCGCCGCTTCTCGGCGAACAAGTCGAAGGCGCGCCAGGCCACCAGCCGCGCGAAGCAGATCGACAAGATCAAGATCGAGGAATTCAAGCCGTCGTCGCGCCAGAATCCGTTCATCCGTTTCGAGTTCGAGAAGAAGCTGCACAACGTCGCGGTGGTCGCCGAAGAGATCACGAAGAAGTACGAGCGCACGATCTTCCAGAACTTCAACCTGTCGGTGCAGCCGGGCGAGCGCATCGCGATCATCGGCGAGAACGGCGCGGGCAAGACGACGCTGCTGCGTTCGCTGCTCGGCGCGCTGCCGCTCGATCACGGCACGGTGAAGTGGTCCGAGAACGCGAACGTCGGCTACATGCCGCAGGACACGTACGAGGAATTCCCGAACGACATCACGCTGATGGACTGGATCGACCAGTACCGCAAGGACGGCGACGACGAAACGATGGTGCGCGGCACGCTGGGCCGCCTGCTGTTCTCGTCGGACGACATCAGGAAGTCGGTGAAGGTGCTGTCGGGCGGCGAAAAGGGCCGCATGATCTGGGGCAAGCTGATGCTTGGCCGCCACAACGTGCTGCTGATGGACGAGCCGACCAACCACATGGACATGGAGTCGATCGAGTCGCTGCAGATCGCGCTCGAGCAGTTCGAAGGCACGCTGATTTTCGTGTCGCACGACCGCGAGTTCGTGAGCGGGCTGGCGAACCGGATCATCGAAGTGAAGACGGACGGGACGCTGTTCGACTTCGGTGGGAATTATGAGGAGTTCCTGACGAGTCAGGGGCAGGAGTAAGTGTCCCGAGGTTTCCTCCGGTCGTGAGTCGAGCTTAGGCATCACCGCACGGAGCGAGCCAGAAGCGCTACAGGCCCGCATCGACAGCCATGTCGATGCGGGCTTTTTCATTTCCCCGCGGCCAAACCCCGCCGCGCGGCGCTTTCCAGTTTCCTCCGCGTAATCGACTTCAGGTAAATTACCCACCCAACGCCCCCATCATTCCCCATTTCACCCCGGAGTCGCCCTCGATGCAGGACCATCCTCTCCCGCTCGACCTGTCCGGCCTTGCGCCCAGCCTGTACGCGCAGGGCACCGAGGAGGGCATCCTGTCGCGCCTGATGGAGCGGATCGCGCCGACCAACCGCTTCTGCGTCGATATCGGCGCGAGCGACGGCCTGCGCAACAGCAACACCGCGCGGCTGCTGCGCGAACAGGATTGGGCCGGCGTCCTCGTGGAAGGCAGCGCATACCGGTTCGGCAAGCTTGTCGCGCACTACGCGGGCGCGGAGCGCGTCCGCCTGCACCACGATCGCGTGCAGCCCGATACGGTCGATCCACTGCTCGCCGATGCGAACGTACCGACCGACTTCGACCTGCTGTCGATCGACATCGACGGCAACGATTACTGGGTGTGGCGCGGCCTGCAGGCGTTCCAGCCGCGCATCGTCGTGATCGAATACAACCCGTACTACACGCCGCCCGAGCGCTGGGTCATGTGCTTCAATCCGGACCACGAATGGGACGGCTCGACCTATTACGGCGCGAGCCTCGAATCGCTCGTGCACCTCGGCCGCCAGAAAGGCTATGAACTCGTCTGCTGCGACGACATGGGCAACAACGCGTTCTTCGTGCGACACGACCTGTACCCGCTGCTCGGCATCGCGAGCAACGATCCGTCGGTGTTGTTCCGGCCGGCGATGTACAAGCTGCGCTACGTCGGACACAACACGTTCCTGACCGGTCATCCGTATCGGCACGGGCCGGCCGAGCATATCTGAATGGATTCGCTCGCCGTCACCTTCGACGAGATTCGCGATGCCTATGGGCTCGGTCGCGGCGGCCCGCCGACGCAGGTCAGCGAGCGGGTGTGGCATCTGCCGACCAGCAGCGGCGCGGGCGTGGCGGTCAAACTCTATGAACTCGAACACCATGCGCGCGCAGTCAAGGAAGCCGCCGTCCTCGCGCATCTGGAAACGCATGGCGATACGCGCTTCCACGTGCAGACGCTGAAGCGCACGACGTCCGGCGAATCGCTTTGGTCGGGACAACATTCCCATGCGATGCTGACGCGCTGGGAAGCCGGGCAATTCAAATCCTACGATACGTTCTCGCCAGCCGAATGGGACGCGCTCGGCGCGAGCCTGGCCGCGTTGCACGTGAGCCTCGAACGACTGCACCTGCCGTCGCTCGATACGATCCGCGCACGGTTGACCTCGATCGACGCGGACGCGGTGCGCCGCAGCCTGCTGGACGCACTCGATCGAGCCGATGCGAGCGCCACCGCCGCCGCGAACCTGCGCCGCTACGTCGATCTCGCGCTGCGCATGCTCGACCGCTACTATCCGGGCAGCATCGATGCGTTTCCGGCCAACGATCCGCAGCACCCGATCCACAACGACTACAACCAGTTCAACTATCTGTTCACGGGCACGCTGCCGCCGCTGATCGTCGACTGGGAAGCGTCGATCGGCGCGCCGCGCGAATACGAGCTGGTGCGCTGCCTGAATCATTTGCCGCTGGAAGCGCCGCACCTCGCGGAAGCGTTCGTGCGTGCGTACCGACGCGTGCGGCCGGTGAACCCGGCGCACATCGCGTGGGCGGTGGATGCCGCATGCGTGCAGCACGCGCTCAAGCTGTGGATCGTGCAAGGCTGGCTCGACGATCCGTCGCGCTTCGCGTCGCACCTGAACGGCGCGGTGACGATGGCGTCCGCGATGGTGGACGCGCGTGGCCGTCTGATCGATTTCTTTTCCCGTTGCGTGGAAGCAGGAAGCTGATGTGAGTGCGAATCCGAACGAGATCCCGAATCCGCTGCGCGCCGACGAGCGGCAGCATGTGTTTCCGCCGCCGCTGGATCGCGATTACCGCGTCGAGGACGGGCGCGTCCAGACGCGCTCGCTGGAAGCGCATATCGTCGATCACTGCAACCTCACCTGCGCGGAATGCTGCTCGCTGTCGCCGCTGTTGCCGGAGTGGTACGCGAGCCCCGAATCGATCGAAGCCGATCTGCGCAAGGCCGCGAAGGTGTTGCGTCCGCGCATGTTCAAGCTGGTCGGCGGCGAACCGCTGCTGCATCCGGCGCTCGTCGAACTCGTCGACCGCGTGCGCGGCACCGGCATCGCGCCCGTGATCTCGGTCACGACGAACGGGCTGAAGCTCGGCGAGATGCCCGACGCGTTCTGGCAGGCAGTGGATGCACTGACGATCTCGCGCTATCCGAAACCCGCGCTTTCCGCCGACCTGATCGCGCATGTCGAGCGTCAGGCCGCGCGCTTCGACGTACGGCTGAACTGGAAGGTGCAGGACGTATTCACGACGATGAACCGCGCACAGCCCGGCACGGATCGCGACGAAGCCCGGCGCCTGTATCACGATTGCTGGATCCGCGAGCGCTGCCATATGATTCGCGACGGCATGTTCTACACGTGCACGCGTCCCGCGCACTTCCACACGCTGTACAAGGGCGAGAAGGATTTCCAGGCCGACGGCCTCGCGCTGCGCGACGACGCGGGCATGCTCGACGCGATGCTCGCCTATCTGCAACGCGAGACGCCGCTCGAAGCCTGCCTGCATTGCCAGGGCGGCAGCGCGCCGGTGGCGCCGCATCGCATCCTGAAACGCATCGAAGTGAACACCTTGAAGGCTCGTTATCCATGATCGTTGGCGCGCGCGACCCGTTCGGTTTCGATCGGCTGCACTACCATCCGCGCAGCGGCGTGTCGGCGTCCGGCATCCGCGCCGTATTGCGGGCGTCGGGGCAACCGGCCGGCGCGCCGGACACGGCCGCCATCGCGGGCTACCTGAGCGGCGAGCGCCTGATCGGCCGCACCGTGCTGCGCGACGTGCTCGCGGTGCCGCCCGGTCATGAACTGATCCGGTCGCCGCAAGGGCTGACGGTGCAGCCGGCACCGGAGCGGCCGCAGCATTCAGACCTCGACGCCGTGCTGCGCGCGTCGCTGCAACGCGCGCTCGACAGCGGCAAGCGCGTCGCGCTGGCGCTGAGCGGCGGACTCGATTCGGCGCTGCTGCTCGCATTGCTGCGCGAACTCGGCGCGCTGCGACACGTGACGGCCTACATCCTCGTGACCGACATGCCCGATTACTGCGAACGCGACGCGGCGCTCGAACTCGCCGCGCAGATGCAGGCGAACGTGAAGATCGTGCGCGCGAACGAGGCCGATTTCATCGCGGCGCTGCCGAGGACAACCTACGCGGTCGAGGAGCCGATGTTCAACCTGCACCCGGTCGCGAAGCTGCTGCTGGCCGACGCGATGGCGGCGGACGGCGTCGAGGTGGCGATTACCGGCGACGGCGCGGACCAGGTGTTGCGCCGCGACCGGTCGGCCAACTATCTGCCGCTGTGCCATGCGTTGTTCGACGCCGCGTCGGTCGATCTGCATCCGCCGTTCGTCGACGCCGCCGTCGTCGCGCATCTGACGAGCATCGCGCCCGACCCGGACAAGCAGTGCCTGCGCGATCTCGGCGCGCGCCTGAACTTGCCGGAGCGTCTCGTGCACGGCCCGAAGCGCGGGCGGCTCGCGCCGGCGATGAATCTGGCGCCGCTGCTCGATCGCGACCGCACGCATGCGCTGGCCGACACGCTTGGCCTTGCCGCGCCCGCTTTGCAGACGGATACCGAACGCGTGCTGTGGACGACGCTGACACTGCTCCTCGATCATCTCGACCGCCTTCATCCCGATGCCGCGCATCGCCCAACCTGAGCCGCTGATGAAACGCATCCTGTTCTGCGTGGTGCCGGAGAAGGGCCACGTCAATCCGTGCATCGGCCCGGCCCAGCATTTGCGCGCGGCCGGCTGCGACGTCGCGTTCTATGCGCCGGCCGACATCAGCGCACAGCTCGACGGCGCCGGCGACTTCGCGTTCGTCGGGCCGCGCGAGACGCCCGAGCGCCACGACCTGTCGCGCGGCGCGAGCTTCGCCGCGAACATTCGCGACGCCGACTGGCTGCGGCACTGGATCCGCACGCTGCTGATCGACCTCGCGCCCGCACAGGTGGACGGCATCCGCGCGGTGCTGCGCGACTGGCAGCCCGACGTGGTCGTGATCGACCCGCTGCTCTACGCCGCGGCGATTGCGGCCGAGCTGCAAGGGCTACCGTGGGTGTCGATGTCGAATTCGCTGAATCCGGTGCTGCCCGACGATCTCGATTCGGAACTGCTGCGCACGGTGCGATGGCTCGAACCGGAACGCACGCGCCTGTTCGCGCGCTACGGCCTCGACGCACGCTTTCGCGGTTGCGACGTGCTGTCGCCGCACCTGACGCTCGCGTTCACGACCGACGCGCTGGTCGGCGCGCCGCCGCCCGGTGTCGAACTGGTCGGCCCCGCGATGCCGTCGGGCCCGCGCGGCGACGAGACGGCATTTCCATGGGAACGCCTGGACGCGGATCGTCCGCTCGTCTACATGTCGCTCGGCAGCCAGCTTTACTACCACCCGGAGGTGTTCGCGAAGGTCATCGACGCGACGCGCGCGACGTCTGCGCAACTGGTGCTGTCGGTCGGCGAACTGGTCGATTCGGATCTGCTGCCGGCCGGCGACGAGCGCGTGATCGCCGCGCGTTACGTGCCGCAACTGGCGCTGCTGCGGCGTACGCACGCGTTCGTCAGCCACGGCGGCGCGAATTCGGTGATGGAGTCGCTCGCGTGCGGCGTGCCGATGCTGCTGTCGCCGTTCTGCAACGACCAGTTTCATTCGGCGCACTTCGTCGAGCGGGCCGGCGCGGGCTGCGTGCTCGATCTGCAGCAGGCCGGCGTCGCGGCCATCACCGATGCGCTCGAACGCCTGTTGCGTCCCGGATCGTTGCGCGAGCAGGCGGCGCGGATCCGCGACAGCTATGCCGCGCGCGACGGCTCCGCGCAAGCCGCCCGCCTGATCAGCGCACTCGCTTCAGGAAGCCGCCTGGCGACAGCGTCATGAGGACGCGGTCCTCGATGTCGTGGTCGATGTCGAACCGGTCGTCGCGCGCGAGAAATTCGCGTGTGGCGGGCCGGATTGTTGCCGCGGCCGTACGGCTTGCCGTCGAACATCGACTCGGGCAGGTACTCCATGATGGTGTCCATCACGATCGCGTAGCTGTCGGGCGTCACGAACGGCGCATAGCATTCGAGTTCGCGCAGCACGTGCGCGTGCGTATGCGTGAGATCGAGGATCGCCATCACGCGCGCGCCGTCGTGGATCTGCGCACGCACCGAGGCGAGCGTGTCGGCCGCGCACGATTCGCCTTCGATCAGCACCATGCGATGGGCGAGCCGGTGCGATTGCAGGCGCTGGCGGACCTCGTCGCGCAGGCGCGGTTCGATCGCGACGACGCAGCCCTCGGTGCCCGCCAGCTCCAGCATCGACGCGGTGAACACGACGCCGCCGCCCGCCGCGATGCCGGTCTGCACGATGCAGTCGGGGCGCGCGCGCCAGATCAGTTCCTGGAGCGCGAGCATGTCGCCGGGCAGATGGAAGAAGCGCTCGCCGAGCCAGCGGGTCTGGAACAGATGGCCGAATTCGGCGGCGCGCGTCAGCCATTCGATGTTGATGTCCCGCATGCGGGCCGAAGGACGCTCTGACATGGTCAATGCAACGAGTAGGGGTGACGTGAAAACGCTGGAACCGTGGCTTCACCGGTACTGGAACATCGGCCCGGCGCGCCTGCAGGCGCTGGCGTCGGGCCATACTAACAAAACCTATCTCGTCGAGTGCGATGCGGGGCGCACGGTGCTGCGCGTGTCGTGGGCCGGCAAGCCGGTCGCGCAGATGCGGCGCGAGGCGTCGATACTCGGTCGTCTTGGCCCGCTCGGCGATGTGCGCACCGCGCCGCGGCTGCCTGCGCTGCCACGGCTGCGGCCGACCGTCGATGCACGAACCGGCGTGCAGATGCCGGACGGAAGCTGGCTGCATCTGTTCGAGCATATCGACGGCCGTCCCGGCTTGCCGGACGACACGCACGCCGGGGCGACCGATGCGATGCGCACGCTCGCACATCTGCATACGGCGCTGGTCGCGATACCCGCGAGCGAAGCGGCGCCGCTCGCGTGGCTGTCCGCACGTCATGCACGCGTGGCGGCGCATGCGATGCCGTCGCTGCCGGCCGACTTGCACGACGACTACGACACGGTGATCCGGCGGATCGGCGCGCATCTCGACGCGGCGGCGTCGTGGCTCACGGGGCCCGTGCAGTGGCTGCACGGCGACTATCACGCGGGCAACCTGCTGTATGTCGGCAACGCGGTGAACGGCGTGCTCGATTTCGACGATGTGGGGCAGGGCGCGCAATGGCTCGAGGCGGCCTTCGCGTCGTTCGCGCTGTCGCGCGATGCGGGCCGGGACGACGGCTTCGTATTCGACCGCAGGCGATGGACGGCCTGCCTGCACACTTATACGGCGACGCGGCCGGATGCGGCGCCCGATTGGCTGCGCGACAACCACGACACGCTGACGACGCTGTTCTGTGCGGACCAGACGCTGATCCATCTCGAAGCCGCGCAGCGTGGCCTGTGGATGCCGGGGCCCGGCATCGGGTTCCTCGGCGGCTGGCGCCAGTTGCTGGACGGCGCGGCGCCCGCGGGCTAGCCGGCCGTCGCGTCAGCGCTGCCGGTTCAGGAACAGCCGCACGGCTTCGACCGTGTTGGGCCGCGCGTCGCCGTGCCGCGATCGGTCGTGCAGGCAGAACAGCACGTCGCGATGCTGCGCCGTGCACGCGTCGACATGTGCGCACATCGCGTCGAACAGCGCTTGCGACGAGGGCGCCGGCCGTTGCCAGTCGTCCAGTATCGCGGTCCAGCCCGTGTGTTCGCGTTGCAGGTGCGCGAGCACGGCGGCGCGATCGTCGTGCGGCATCAACCCGTACGGCAGCCGTAGCGGGATCGCATCCGGCGCGGCAACGCCGGCGCGGCGATAGACGTCGCGAATCAGCGCGTCGGTCGTGTCGATTTCGTCGATCAGTGCGGCGTCCGCGAGCGCGCCGGGCTTCGCATGCGAATAGGTGTGGTTGCCGAGCCGGTGGCCTTCGCGCGCGATGCTCGTCGCGACGTCGCGCGCGCCCGGCAGGTGCTTGCCGAGCACGAAGAAGGTCGCCGCGCACGACGCATCGCGCAGCACGTCGAGCAGCGCGGGCGTCGAGGGCCCGGGGCCGTCGTCGAAACTGAAATGAATGGATGTCATGGGTTGCCCGGGCCGCTCACTGAGCCGGTTCGATGGCCAGCGGGCAGGTGCCGACCGGACGCAGCCGGGTGCCGGTCCATTCGTAGAAGAATCGGGCTGCTTTCGCATTGCCGTCGCCGCAATCGTCGTTGAAGCAGCCGGCGACGATCAGCAGCCTGCTGCCGGCACGGAAGTCGACGCGCTCGTCGTCGTTGCCCATCACGCCCGAGACGGCCTGCACGCCGGGCATCGTGTACGTTGCGCCCGTGTCCTTGTCGACGATCGCGAAATTTCGGCAATCCGTTCCGCAACCCCAGAGCGCGACGCGGTAGTGACCGGCAAAGTTGGCCGGTTGTGCGAACGCGTCACGAATGACGGTGCGGTACAGGCGCGCTTCGTGGCTGGTGAGCCGAGGCGCGGCAGCCGGTTTGCGCGGCGCGCGGGCGGCGGCGGCCGGTGCCGGGTAACGGTCGAACGCAGGCGATGCACAGGCTGCGGCCGCCGTGGCTGCGGGCGCAGCACCGGCGGCGCCGGCCGTCAGTGCGGCCGATGCGGCGGCGATCAGCAGAAGTCGATGGGCGAGCGCCACGCGAGTGTCTTTCATGGTCGAGATCGAGATCGGGCCGCGGCGGCCGAATGGCCGGCCGCGACGATTGTATGACGCTTCGCGCGTGCGGGCGCCCGGTCAGCGCGCATGCACCGTACCCCGACAATCGTTCCGGCCGTGACGATCGTCACGGCGAAAGGGCGTCGCGCCCGGCGACACCGCGACTCGCGCACCGGGCGGCGCCGGTGCCGCTCAATCGGCCAGCCGCTTGTCGGCGAGCGCCTTGCAGCAGTCTTCGTACACCCACTGCACGAGTTTGGCTCGATAGTCGAGATCGTCGGTATCGACGATTTCCTCGACCGCGTCGCGCGCCCACGACGCGTCGACGAAGCCCGCATGCCGCTTCGCGATGTCCTGCGCGAGCGCCGCGAGCCGGGCGACCGAGAGCCAGTCGGCCTGGCGGTGATGGCGATCGAGCCAGCGGTGCGCGGCCTGGACCTGGAACGCGGCGTCCGGCCAGGTTTCGTTCAGGTAAAACGCGCCGAGGTTGCCGCAGGTGAGCCAGCAAAGCAGCTCCAGGCGGTCTTGCGAGCCGAGGGTATGGGATGCGTCGGACATGGCAGCGCTCACGAAGTGCGTCGATTCCGGGCGGCGCCGGCCGCAACGGGCCGATGCCGATACTAAAAACATAGCACGATGCGGGCCCGGCCGCGCACCCGGGCGGATGCCGACGTGACGGCGGCCCGAAGCGTGCGGCGCCGGCCGTGCGCGGCGCGCGGCGGAGCACCGGCGCGACGGCGTGCCGGTCCTTTCGAATGGCTGTCATTCGTCACACCAGCCACCGAAACGCTCGCTAGAATGGCGGCTTCCCTGGAGGCGGAACACGATGAAAATCTACGACCAGTTCTACATCGACGGCGCATGGCGCAAACCGGCCGGTACCGGCACGATCGACGTGATCGATTCGGGCACCGAAGCCGTGATCGGCCGGATTCCCGAGGGCGTCGCGTCCGACGCGCAGGACGCGATCCGCGCGGCGCGCGCGGCCTTCGATGCGTGGGCGGCCACGCCGGCCTCGACGCGCGCGGGCTACCTGCGCAAGATCGTCGAGCATCTGCAGGCGCGCAGCGAGGAACTCGCGCAGTCGATCACCGGCGAAGTCGGCATGCCGATCAAGCTGTCGCGCGCGATCCAGGTCGGCGGCCCGATCTACAACTGGAAGGCGTACGCGAAGCTCGCCGAATCGTTCGAATTCGAGGCGCGGGTCGGCAATTCGCTGGTGGTGCGCGAGCCGGTCGGCGTCGTCGCGGCGATCACGCCGTGGAACTATCCGCTCAACCAGATCACGCTGAAGGTCGCGCCGGCGCTCGCGGCCGGCTGCACGGTGGTGCTGAAGCCGTCGGAAGTCGCGCCGCTCAACGCGTTCATGCTCGCCGAAGCGATCCACGAAGCCGGGCTGCCGGCCGGCGTGTTCAACCTCGTGTGCGGGTATGGCCCGGTCGTCGGCGAGGTGCTGGCCACCGATCCGGACGTCGACATGGTGTCGTTTACCGGCTCGACGCGCGCGGGCAAGCGCGTGGCCGAGCTGGCGGCCGCGGGCGTCAAGCGCGTCGCGCTGGAGCTGGGCGGCAAGTCGGCGTCGGTGATCCTCGACGATGCCGATTTCGCGACGGCGGTGAAGGGCACGGTCAACGCGTGCTACCTGAACGCGGGCCAGACCTGCTCCGCGCATACGCGGATGCTGGTGCCGGAAGCCCGCTACGACGAAGCGCGCGAGATCGCGAAGGCCGCGGCCGAAACGTACGTCGCGGGCGACCCGCGGCAGGACACGACGCGCCTCGGCGCGCTGGCGTCGGCCGCGCAGCAGCAGCGCGTGCAGGCATACATCCAGCGCGGAATCGACGAGGGCGCGGAACTCGTGACGGGCGGCACCGGTTTGCCGGAAGGGCTCGCGAAGGGCTTCTTCGTGAAGCCGACCGTGTTCGGCCGCGTCGATCCGAAAGCGACGATCGCGCAGGAAGAGATCTTCGGGCCGGTGCTGTCGATCATCACGTATCGCGACGAAGACGAGGCCGTGCGGATCGCGAACGATTCGCCGTACGGGCTCGGCGGCGCGGTGTGGGCCGGCAGCGACGAACGCGCGATGCGCGTCGCGCGCCGCATCCGCACGGGGCAGGTCGACATCAACGGCGGCACGTGGAACGGCGCCGCGCCGTTCGGCGGCTTCAAGCAGTCGGGGCACGGCCGCGAGAACGGCGTGTACGGGCTCGAGGAATACCTCGAATACAAGTCGATGCAGCTGAAGCCGGCGAAGCCGGCCTGAGCGTTTCATCCCGCATGACCGCGCAACGGCACGCTCGCGTGCCGTTTTTTATTGACGGCCGTCAAGGTGCGCGGCGGTGGATCGTCGATCATCGCGATTTCGATGTTCCGACGAGGGTTCAGATGACCGTACGCACTTCCTTCCCGCCGCTGACGATCCGCGGCCGCACCTTGCTGCCCGTCGTGCAGGGCGGCATGGGCGTCGGCATCTCCGCGCACCGGCTGGCGGGCAGCGTCGCGCGCGAAGGCGCGGTCGGCACGATCGCGAGCATCGACCTGCGCCACCATCATGCGGATCTGCTCGCGCGTTGCCGCGCGCACCCCGATCGCGCGACGCTCGAAGCGGCGAACCTCGACGCGCTCGCGCGCGAGATCCGTCTCGCGAAAACGTACAGCGAAGGGCGCGGGATGATCGCGGTCAACGTGATGAAGGCGGTGAGCGCGCATGCGGACTACGTGCGGGTCGCGTGCGACGAGGGCGCAGACGCGATCGTGATGGGCGCGGGCCTGCCGCTCGATCTGCCCGATCTCACGCAAGGGCACGACATCGCGCTGATTCCGATCCTGTCGGACAGCCGCGGGATCGCGCTGGTGCTGAAGAAGTGGATGAAGAAGGGGCGCCTGCCCGATGCGATCGTGATCGAGCATCCGGCGCACGCGGGCGGCCACCTCGGCGTCACGCAGATCGACGACATGCACGACGGTCGTTTCGATTTCGCGCGCGTGCTCGACGAGACCGCGCAGGTGATGGCGTCGCTCGGCCTCGCCCGCGACACGATCCCGTTGATCGTGGCCGGCGGGATCAACAGTCACGACACGGTACGCGCGGCGTTCGCGGCCGGCGCGAACGGCGTGCAGGTCGGGACGCCGTTCGCGGTGACGGAAGAAGGCGATGCGCATCCGCACTTCAAGCGCGTGCTCGCCGATGCGACGCCCGACGACATCGTCGAATTCGTCAGCGTGACGGGGCTGCCCGCGCGTGCGGTGAAGACGCCGTGGCTCGATCGTTACCTGCGCAATGAGACGCGCATTCGCAACAAGCTCGGCGCGTTCAAGCAGCGCTGCCCGACCGCGCTCGAATGCCTGAGCGTATGCGGGCTGCGCGACGGCATCGAGAAATTCGGCCACTTCTGTATCGACACGCGGCTCGCGGCCGCGCTGCGCGGCGACGTCTCGAACGGGCTGTTCTTCCGCGGCCGCGAAGCATTGCCGTTCGGCCGCGCGATCCGCAGCGTGCGCGATCTGCTCGACCTGCTGCTGACGGGCAGTGCGACCGAGCCTGCGGCAAACCGTCCCACGTTTACGCTGGCTTGACCAATATCAAGATAACGAAAAGACCCTACAGGGAGAATGGAAACCATTCTTTGGGGGTCCGTACCATGCATAAAACGATTCGAACTTGTGTCACCGCAGCCGCCGTCGCGGCCAGCTTCGTCGCGATGCCGTCGCTGTCGCACGCGGCGTCGCCGGGCGACGGCATCAATCAGGGTGACGTACTGGTCCGGCTTCGCGCGATCAGCATCCAGCCGAACGAGCGCGCGAGCGACACGCTCGGCGCGATCAACACCGGCGTGAACAACGCGATCGTGCCCGAGCTCGACTTCACGTACATGATCCGCGACTACCTCGGCGTCGAGCTGATCCTCGGCACGTCGCGGCATCAGATGACGTCGAGCCTCGGCAATCTCGGCGGCGTGGGCGTGCTGCCGCCGACGCTGCTGCTGCAGTATCACTTCAACCATGCGGGCAAGGTGCGTCCGTACGTCGGCGCCGGGTTGAACTACACGTACTTCTACAACAACGGGCTCAACGTCGGCGGGGAGGGCGTGTCGATCAACAAGAGCAGCTTCGGCCCCGCGCTGCAGTTCGGCGTGGACGTGCAGTTGACGAAGAAGGTGTTCATGAACGTCGACGTGAAGAAGATCTGGATGAGCACCGATGCGACGCTCGGCGACAAGGGCATCGGCACGCTGCACATCGATCCGCTGATCGTCGGCGTGGGCGTCGGGATGAAGTTCTAGATGCGACGGAACAAGAACAGAGTTGGGGTTGGCGGCATGGCGGTCGGCATGCCGCTCTTTTTTTTTGTGCGTCGTCCGCGACGGGCGTCGACAGCGGCTCGCACCGCGCGTCGGCCCGCTCGTAATAGCGGGTCGTCACAGGCGCCGCGTCGGGCAGCGCGAACGTCACGCGGCAGACCGTTCCATCGGGCAACGCGGCCCGCAGCGACGTGTTCAGTTGCGCGCCAGCGAGCAGCAGCCGGCCTTCGCTTCCGGTGACGGTGACGAAGCGGTCGTTGTCGTCGACGACGGTCGACAGCACCGGTAGCGCGGTGCCGTCCGCCTGCGTCACGGTCAGCAGCACGCGCCGCGTCTGCTCGACGGCGAATTCGACGCGGCCGACCGAGCCGCGGCCGGCCTCGAGGGTTTGCATCCCGTTCTTCACGTCGACATTGCGGGGCAGACTTTTCGTGTTGATCCGGATGGCCGTTCGCGCGTAGGCGGGCAGCGACGCGATGACGGCGCGGCCGCGCCGATCGGTCCATACGGGGCCGGACGGCGTGGCGAGTTCGATGCCAGCGTGATTGCCGACGCGCGCCAGTGCGAACGTGTCGCGGATGTCGTACGGAGACAGCATGCCGACGCCGTCGAGCAGCGCGACCGCGCCGCGCACGTTCATGCCGATCGTCGCACGGTCGGTGCCGTACATGCCTGCGTTCACGATCGTGCGCACGGGGCCGGGCGTCGCGCTGAGCGTCGCGCGAATCGACGGCGACCGCGATGCGGTGTCGTAGTCGGCCGCGACGCTGTAGCTTCCGGTCCGGCCGAACGTGTCGGCATAGCGCGCGCCGGAGCGAACCGCATCGCCGCTGACGTTGGCGAACGTGCTGACGCTGCGCGTGCCGATCGGTACGGTGGCGCTCACGTAGACTTGCGTGCCTGCGCCGCCGCGGGTGCCGAACGTACGGTTCACGTTCAACGCGACCGAGCCGCGTCCCACAGAGCGGGTCCACATGCCGGTGACGCGCTGCATCGCGGAGCCGTCGAACACAGCGATCCGCGAGTAGTCGAGCGACAGCATGCCGAGCGTCCGATCGCGCCAGCCGAGCGTCGCCGCCAGCTGTGAGCGCGACGGCGGCGTGAACGCATCCATCGGACTCACCGCGTCGGTCAGTTGACGATACCCGGAGGTGCGCCGGACGAACGACGCACTGGCGCTCAATGCCGCGTCGCGGCTGCTTGCCAGCGCGACTCGGGTCTGCATGCCGTGGCGACCGGCGCTGCGGCTGACGTCGACGCCGACGGCGGCCGAGACGCCGGCAAGCGGCGCGAGCTCGACGCTCGCGGCGCCCGACTGCAGCGGCGACGACACGAGGAGGCCGCCATTCACCCGTGCACGCTGCCCGATCTGCCAGCCGCGCGTGGCGGTCGCGAGCCACGGGGCTTGCGCGTATCCGTCGTCCTGCAGGCGGCCGACCGCGATCGACAGCCCTTGCGCGGCGGCCAGGCCGGCGCCGGGCAGCGAAGAACCGGGCACGGTGAAATGCTGCACGTCGCCCGTCGCTTCGACGACGGTCACGTCGAGATCCGCGGTGCCGCTGACGAGCGGCAGGCCGCTCAGCGCAAACGGGCCGGGCGGCAACTGCGACGCGTGAATCAGCACGCCGAGCTGGCGCACCTCGACGCGCGCCTGCGTGCGCGCGATGCCGATCACGCGGGCGCCCGATCCGGGCGCGGCGGACAGCGCTTCGTCGGGAAACGTCTGCACGCCGAACAGGCGGCCGACCGCGAACAGCGTCGAGCGCGGGATGATCTGCCCGACCTGCAGCGTCGTGCCGAGCGACGCGAACGTGCGCTGTGCGTAGGCGCCCTGATGATCGACGCCGGGCCGGCCGTTGGCGACCGTGGCGATCTGGCTGCTGCGCACGATCCAGTCGGCCGCATTGAAGCCGGCTTCGGTCGTCGCTTGCCAGTATTGCGACGTGCCGGCCGGATTGCGTGTGGCCGTCGCGAGCAGGTCGTAGTTGACGAGCGCGGCGAAGCCGCCGTGTTCGAACGTGTCGGCCGTGCGTGGGACCGTATCGAGTGCATCGGCCGGCACGACGAAGTCGATGGCGCCGTCGGCGGGCCGCAGCGTCACGATCGCCTGCGGATAGGCGTGCCGGTAGTCGTAGCACGGCGGTGAGCCGCTGCCGACGTCCCCCGTGGACGCACCGCGCAGCGCGGCGGGCACGACGAGACCGGCGGCCCGCAGCAGGCCGGGCGTCGCGCACAGATTGCCGTCGTGGTCGAACCGTGCGCCGGCGCGGCCGGCGCGCTTGCCGTTGACCGTCAGCCGGACCTCCACCGTGCCGGGCATGAAGCGCGGCGCGCGCGCGAAATAGCGGCTGGCCGTGGCGTCGATGCCGAGCCCGCGCAGCACGCCGTCATCGAACTCGAGCGAGTCGGGCGGCGTGCTGCCCGCGCTGGCCGCCGCGACGCACGGCAGTAAGCCGACGACGGTGGACAGCCCGAGCGCGAGCAGGCCATCGCGGACATAGATGACGCTCGACATGGCAAATCGGGGAAACGAAGACGTGCGGCTTACCGGCCCGGGTTCGGATCGGTCGTGCTCGCGGCGAGCGCCGCGTCGTAGTGATCGACCGAGAAGCCATAGACGGTGGCGGGGAAGAGGCGCACGCGCGCGGGTGTCGCGGCCCGGGGGGCCAGCGCGATGCGGCGCGTCTGGCCGGCCAGCACGTAGGGCGCCGGCAGCGATACGATCTGCTGCGTCGGCAGCAACTGTACCTTCTGTTCGAGACGCACGACGTAGCGGCTGTCGTTGCGTACGACCAGCTCGCCATTTTCGACCGACCACTTGAGCAGTTCCCACGGCTTGTCGTTGCGCGCGAGATCGTGCGGGTGGATCAGCACCGGCAAGTTCTGGCGGATGATCGTCTGGATCTCGTTCTTGCCCGGGCGTTTCGGCGGAATGCCGGAGAACGACACACGCGCGAGGCGCTGCGTGGCGAGCGGTTCGTTTCCCGCGAGCACGAAACGGACAAGCTGCGCCGCGCCGCTTTCGACACGCGCGATCGGGGGCGTCGCGATGACGAGTTCGGCTTTGTCTTCGGGAATCGGCTCGATCGTCGTATGCAGGAGTGTCGGATGGCTGTCCGTGTTCTTGACCGAGACGGTTCCTTCGCCGTCGGTTTCGTCGACGATCACGACCGACGTGTCGGGCACGACGCCCATTGCGTATGCGGCGGGGGTACCGATGAGGCAACCGAGTAGCGTGGCGAGCAGTGACGCCCGCAGGCAGTGGCGTGCAGGAAGTTTCATGGAGGTGGATGGCTAGGCGTGGCGCAAGCGTGCGGTGCGCCGCCGCTTCGGCGAAGCAGCGGCGCGTTCGACGCCTGTCAGGCGATCAGGTCAATGGAACGATGCGTACCGGAATTACAGGTATACGAGCGACACGGTGGCGAGACCATCGAGGTTGATCTCCTTGCTCAGATCGAGGTTCGACGTCTTGTCGATTGCCGCCTGCACGTCGAGCGTGCCGGTGAAGACCTTCGCCGCGACCGGAACGGTCAGGCCTTTCTTCGCCCATGACTCGTAGCCGCCGGTGTTGCTGACGATGCCGTTGGACGTCGTCCAGGTGGCGCCGCTGGTGCTCGAATAAATCGAATCGACCGCTACGCCGTCCGCCTGGAACGTATTCGTTCTGAAGCGGAAGGCAAAGGCGCCGATATTCTTGCCACTCGCCGTGCCGAGGCCGAATTGCGTGCTGGGCGAATTGGACGAACCGAAGAAATTGATACTGCCGGTAAA
The DNA here is from genome assembly GCF_902833155.1 of Burkholderia sp. BCC1047. Taxonomy (NCBI): domain Bacteria; kingdom Pseudomonadati; phylum Pseudomonadota; class Betaproteobacteria; order Burkholderiales; family Burkholderiaceae; genus Burkholderia; species Burkholderia sp. BCC1047. The sequence goes on from NZ_CADFEH010000007.1 coordinate 153,082, forward strand.
TGCACCGGTGCCGGCGCGATTATCCTGCGCGGTCAGTGCCACGCGGGCGGCCGCATCGCACGTGATCGTGATCGAATCCGAAAGGACCGGCAGCAGGGTGGGCGCGACCGGGCTGAGTTCGGCCACGCCGATCAATCCGTAATCGAACGTGCCGCCGCCGGCAAGCGTCGGCGTGCACGCGCCCGGCTTGATCTTGCCGGTGACCTTGACGTCGAACGAGTCGGCGAACGCGGATGCGCTGCCCAGCGCCAGCAGGCCCGCGATCACGAGGTGCGAGGTTTTGTTCGTCATCTTAACGAATTTCATCTGAAAGTCCTGGTAACTGACCGGAATTCCGAAGCCGGTTCGGTGATCCGATTTTTTTGATTAAAGAAATTGAAATGCTCGCCGTAATTCCAAGTGAGCGGGTGGAATTTATCAATTCGGTTTGTGAATTGAAATCGTACTCGTACAGATTTTCGTGGCTATTTTTGAGAAATTGGCGGTGTTAAATCGAGAAAATAATCCGATTTATCGCGGCATGATGGTGTTTTGATCGTCACGAATGTCAGATGCGATATTTTTCAGCTTCGATTTCGACCGAGCGGCATGGATTCGCACTGAGCGGACGATGTCGAAGATTGACGGCGATTCCGAATGTCGCCCCGCGCCGGACGATCGTGAACGGCGGGCGAGCGGCGTCGCCGCGGCCATGGCGTTTGCCGGCAGCGGGAGATCGGAGCAGAAATGGCGCTGGTCGCGGCGATTGCGACGACGCGTGCGCGGTGGCGCGCGATGCAGGAGGGGGCAGGTGAGGGGGCGAGGTTCGGCCCGTCGGCCGGCGGCCCGTGACGCGGGCGGAGACAGTGGCGCCCGCGGCGCGCATCGCGTCGGCATGCGCCGACGCGGGAGGGATTACAGCTTGTCGTACTGGAAACGCATCGCGGTGCCTTCGCGCGTGATGCGCTCCCACACCGCGCGCTTTTCGTCGTCGCTCAGGAACACCCAGTTCGACACTTCGGCGGCCGTGCGGCCGCAGCCCTTGCAGACTTCGTCGAAGAGCGTCGAGCACACGCCGATGCAGGGGCTGTCGGGGAGGTCGTGAAGATCGGAGGCCATCGGGAGGGTTCGCGCAGTTGAATCGTCAGCCGCCATTTTAATGCATCGCGACGGCCCGGCCGGCCGTCGGCGGCGGGCGGACCCGCGCGCCATCCGAACGCCGCTTCGCCGCTGCCCGTTTTTCCCGGTGGACAGCCGCCGATTACCCGATAGAATTCCCCCGGAACGCCCCGCCGCACGGGCGGTTCGACCGACCGGCGGCGAGAATCTGTTCCGTTTGCGCGACACCGGCATGATTTTTTTGTGACGGGGCGCGAATGATGGTAGTTTTCGGGGTTTTCGAGGGGCGGCGCGCCAGAATGCGCCGCCATGACGAGGCAGACGGCAGCCGGGCAACGCGTCCGGCCGAAGGGAGAACGGGATGAAAGCAAAGGTAGTGGGCCGGTTCGCAGCGCTCGCGCTGTGCGTGGGGGCGTCGGCGGCAGCGGCGAAGGATACGCAGCTCAATGTCTATAACTGGTCGGACTACATTGCGAAGGACACGATCCCGAACTTCGAGAAGCAGGCGGGCGTCAAGGTTCGCTACGACAACTACGACAGCGACGACACGCTGCAGGCGAAGCTGCTGACCGGTAGCTCGGGCTACGACATCGTTGTGCCCACCAGCAACTACGCGGGCAAGCAGATCGCCGCCGGCATCTTCGCGCCGCTCGACAAGTCGAAGCTGCCGAACCTCAAGTACCTCGATCCGCAACTGATGGCGCTCGTCGCCGGCGCGGACCCGGGCAACAAGTATTCGGTGCCCTGGGCATACGGCACGACCGGCCTCGCATACAACCTGACGAAGGCGCACCAGGCGCTCGGCAAGGTGCCGCTCGACAACTGGGACATCCTGTTCAAGCCGGAAAACCTCGCGAAGCTGAAGACCTGCGGCGTGTCGGTGCTCGACGCACCCGACCAGATGTTCGCGGCGACGCTGCACTATATCGGCAAGGATCCGATGAGCACGAACCCGGCCGACTACAAGGCCGCGATGGAAGTGCTGAAGAAGATCCGTCCGTACATCACGCAATTCAACTCGTCGGGCTACATCAACGACCTGGTCGGCGGCGACATCTGCTTCGCGTTCGGCTGGTCGGGCGACGTCGTGATCGCGAAGCATCGTGCGATCGAGGCGAAGAAGCCGTACAAGGTCGAGTACTACATTCCGAAGGGCGGCGCGCCGGTTTGGTTCGACGTGATGGCGATCCCGAAGGATGCGAAGAACAAGGAAGCCGCGCTGCAGTGGATCAACTACATCGAGGATCCGAAGGTGCATGCGGCGATCACGAACGCGGTGTACTACCCGAGCGCGAACGCCGAGGCACGCAAGTACGTGCGGCCCGACGTCGCGAACGACCCGGCCGTGTACCCGCCGGCCGACGTCGTGAAGACGCTGTTCCTGCTCAAGCCGCTGCCGCCTGAAATCCAGCGTCTGCAGACGCGTCTGTGGACCGAGTTGAAGTCGGGCCGCTGACGCGAGCCGAAGTGAACCCGCAGTCATGAAGCCCCTGGTGCCCCCGGGGGCTTTGTTCGTCTAACGCAGGAGAGAAGCAGCACATCATGAATAGCCAGTCGGGCGCGCCGGTCGCGGGCGCGCCGTTCTCCGTTTCCTCCTCCGGCGCCGATGCGCGCGCCGAGAACTTTGTCCAGATCGTCGACGTCGTCAAGAAATTCGGCGACACCGAAGCCGTGCGCAGCGTCAACCTGACCGTGCGCCAGGGCGAGCTGTTCGCGCTGCTCGGCAGCTCGGGCTGCGGCAAGTCGACGTTGCTGCGGATGCTCGCGGGCCTCGAGACGGTCACGTCGGGCAAGATCCTGATCGACGGCGAGGACCTCGCGCAGATGCCGCCGTACAAGCGGCCCGTGAACATGATGTTCCAGTCGTATGCGCTGTTCCCGCACATGTCGGTCGAGTCGAACGTCGCGTTCGGGCTGAAGCAGGAAGGCACGCCGAAGGCCGAGCTGAAGGCGCGCGTCGCGTCCGCGCTCGAACTCGTGCAGATGGGCAAGTATGCGAAGCGCAAGCCGCATCAACTCTCCGGCGGCCAGCAGCAGCGCGTTGCGCTTGCGCGTTCGCTGGTCAAGCGCCCGAAGCTGCTGCTGCTCGACGAGCCGATGTCCGCGCTCGACAAGCAGATCCGCCAGCGTACGCAGATCGAGCTCGTCAACATCCTGAACAAGGTCGGCGTCACCTGCATCATGGTCACGCACGATCAGGAAGAGGCGATGACGATGGCGAACCGCCTCGCGGTGATGAGCGAAGGGCAGATCGTGCAGATCGGCTCGCCGAACGAAGTGTACGAATACCCGAACAGCCGCTTCTCGGCCGAATTCATCGGCTCGACGAACCTGTTCGACGGCGTGACGGTCGAGGACGAACCCGATCACGTGTACATCGAATCGCCCGAACTGCCGAGCCGGCTGTACGTGAGCCACGGGATCTCGGGCCCGCTCGGGATGCCGGTCACGGTGTCGGTGCGCCCCGAGCGGATCGCGCTCACGCGCAAGCCGCCCGAAGGCGCGTTCAACTGGGCGCGCGGCCGGATCAGCAACGTCGCGTACATGGGCGGCTATTCGCTGTATCACGTGAAGCTCGACGGGGGCAAGACGGTGATCGCGAACGTGTCGAGCCTCGCGATTTCCGAACTCGACACGCCGGCGCTCGCCGACGAGATCTACGTGCGCTGGAGCGCGACCGCCGGCGTGGTGCTGACGTCATGAACGCGTTCAAGTCCCTGCTCGAGTGGCCGGTGCGGCGTTTCAACCTGACGGGCGCCACCGCGGTCGTGGCCGGGCCGTTCACGTGGCTCGTGCTGTTCTTCCTCGTGCCGTTCGTGCTGGTCGTGAAGATCAGCTTCGCGGAGCTGCAGCTCGGCATCCCGCCGTATACGGAGCTCGCGTCGTACGCGGACGGCGTCGTGCACGTCGCGCTGAACCTGTCGCACTACGCGTTCCTGTTCACGGACAGCCTGTATTTCGCGACCTACGTGAACTCGGTGTGGGTCGCCGCGATCACGACGCTGCTGTGTTTGCTGCTCGGCTATCCGATGGCGTATTACATCGCGCGCTCGAACCCGGCCACCCGCAACCTGCTGATGATGGGCGTGATGCTGCCGTTCTGGACGTCGTTCCTGATCCGCGTGTATGCCTGGATCGGGATCCTGAAGAACAACGGGCTCCTGAACAACTTCCTGATGTGGATCGGGCTCACGCATACGCCGATCGAGCTGTATCGCACGAACTACGCGGTGTATATCGGGATGGTGTATTCGTACCTGCCGTTCCTCGTGATGCCGCTCTACGCGCACCTCGTGAAGATGGACCTGCGCCTGCTCGAAGCCGCGTACGACCTCGGCGCGAAGCCTTGGAAGGCGTTCGTGCAGATCACGCTGCCGCTGTCGAAGAACGGGATCATCGCGGGCTGCCTGCTGGTGTTCATCCCGGCGGTCGGCGAGTACGTGATTCCGGAGCTGCTCGGCGGCGCGAATACGCTGATGATCGGCCGCGTGATGTGGAATGAGTTCTTCAACAACGCGGACTGGCCGATGGCGTCTGCCGTGACCTGCGCGATGGTGCTGCTGCTGCTCGTGCCGATGGCGATGTTCCAGCACTTCCAGGCGAAGGAACAGGGAGGCCGTCGATGAAGCCGAATCGTTTCCTGCAGTTCGCGGCGCTGTTCGTCGGCTTCGCGTTCCTGTACATCCCGATCATCAGCCTGATCGTCTATTCGTTCAACGAGTCGAAGCTCGTCACCGTGTGGTCGGGCTTTTCGTTCCGCTGGTACGCGGCGCTCGTGGAGGACGACGAACTGCTGACGGCCGCGTGGCTGTCGCTGAAGATCGGCGTGCTGACCGCGTTCGCGTCGGTGTTCATCGGCACGTGGGCCGGCTTCGTGCTCGCGCGGATGGGCCGCTTTCGCGGCTTCGCGCTGTTCAGCGGGATGATCAACGCGCCGCTCGTGATCCCCGAGGTGATCCAGGGGATCTCGCTGCTGCTGCTGTTCATCGAGCTCGCGAAGTGGATCGGCTGGCCGGCCGAGCGCGGCGTGTTCACGATCTGGCTCGGCCACGTGATGCTGTGCATCTCGTACGTCGCGATCATCGTGCAGTCGCGCGTGCGCGAGCTGAATCCGTCGCTGGAAGAAGCCGCGCTCGATCTCGGCGCGACGCCGCTGAAGGTTTTCTTCACGATCACGCTGCCGCTGATCTCGCAGGCGCTGATCGCGGGCTGGCTGCTGTCGTTCACGCTGTCGATCGACGACCTCGTGCTGTCGGCGTTCCTGTCGGGCCCCGGCTCGACGACGCTGCCGCTCGTCGTGTTCTCGCGCGTGCGCCTCGGCCTGAACCCGGAGATGAACGCGCTCGCGACGCTGTTCATCATCGCGGTGACGGCCGGCGTCGTGATCGCGAACTTCGTGATGCTGCGTCAGGAGCGCAAGCGGATGGCGGGGTTTGCGGCCTGATACGCCGGTTGTGGCCTTCAAGAAAAACGCCCGGTGCCGACGATGGGTCGGCCCGGGCGTTTTGTTTGGCGGCGCGTGACGATCGCGTGCCCGTCGTCGGCGTTCACGCGCCGAACGCCGCCTTCGCCAGCAACCCCACCGCGACACAGACGAGCACGGCCGCGAACCCAGCTTGCACGTGCCGCGCGGCGAGGTGGCGCGACGCGCCGCGGCCGGCGGCCATGCCGAGCGCGGTCGCGACGCTAAACCACAGCGTCACGTCGAGCGGCGCGCGCGTGCCCGACACGAGCGTCGCGAGCACGCCGCCGGTGCCGACCAGCGCGATCACCATCAGCGACGTCGCGACCACCCCATGCATCGACACGTTCGTGAACTTGCGCAGCATCGGCACGATCACGAAGCCGCCGCCGACACCGAGCAGCCCCGTCATCAAGCCCGTGACCGCGCCGGTCGACGCCAGCGCGATGCCCACGGGCCACGACCACACGAGCCGGCCCGTATCGGGATTCACGCGGCCGACGCACAGCGGCGACGCGTCCGCGTCGGTCGCCCGCCGCCGCAGCGCCTGTCGTAGCAGGCGGCTGGCGACGACCAGCATCGTCAGCGCGAACAACGTGAGCAGCAGGCGCTGCGGCAGTACGTGCGCGAGCCGCACGCCGAGCGTGGTCAGCGGCACGCCGGCCACGGCCATCAGCAGCGCCGCGCGATAGCGCACGAGCCCGCGGCGGAAGCCTTCGAGTGCGCCGAGCGCGGCGCTGCCGGCCACTGCGACGAGCGCAACGGGCGTCGCTTGCTGCATCGGCCAGCTCATCCCGACGACAAGCGCGGGTACCGCGAGAATGCCGCCGCCGGCGCCGGTCAAACCGAGCACGGCACCGACGAAGCCGCCGAGTACGAGCGAAATCAGCATGACGTCATCGCGCTCCGGTCAACGGGCGATCGCGGGCTTCGCGAGCCATTCGCGGCCCTTGAGCATCGCCTTCCAGTAGAGCGGCGGCAGCACGCGTTCCTTCAGCAGCCACGCGAGCCGCGACGGTCGCTTGCCGTCGATCAGCCACGCGGGGAAGGTCGGTGCGACCTTGCCGCCGTACAGGAATTCGGCGAGCACGATCTTGCCGCGCTCGACGGTGAGCGGGCACGAACCGTAGCCGTCGTACGCGGCGTCGCCCAGTGCGCGGCCGAGCGACGCGAGCAGATTGTGCGCGACGACGGGCGCCTGCTTGCGCGCGGCCGCGGCCGTTTTCGCATTGGTCGTGTTGGTGACGTCGCCGAGCGCGTAGATGTCCTCGAATTGCTTGTGGCGCAGCGTCGCCGGATCGACGTCGATCCAGCCGGCCGCGTCGGCGAGCGGGCTCGCGCGTACGAAATCGGGGGCCTTCTGCGGCGGCACGACGTGGATCATGTCGAACGAACGCTCGACGGTTTCCTTGCCGCCTTCCGGCAGCGTGCGCGAGAACGTCGCACGGCGCGCGGGCCCGTCGATCGCGACGAGGTTGTGGCCGAACGACAGCGCGATGTCATAGCTTTTCACGTACTCCATCAGCGCGGGCACGTAGTCGGCGACGCCGAACAGCGCGCCGCCCGCATTCAGGAATTCGACGTTCGCGGCGTCGAGACGCCCCATGCGCCGCCAGTGATCGCACGACAGGTACATCGCCTTTTGCGGCGCGCCCGCGCACTTGATCGGCATCGGCGGCTGTGTGAAGAGCGCGTGGCCGCCGCGGAACGCGCGCACGAGCTCCCACGTGTACGGCGCGAGATCGTAGCGGTAGTTCGACGTGACGCCGTTGCGGCCGAGCGTGTCGGCGAGGCCGTCGATCGCATGCCAGTCGAGCTTGAGCCCCGGACACACGACGAGCCTGCGATAGCCGATGCGCCGGCAACCGTCGAGCACCACCACGTGCGCGTCGGGCTCGAAGCCCGCGACCGCGGCCTGGATTCGCCGCACGCCGCGCGGCAGTACGTCGGTCATCCTGCGCGCGGTCGTCTCGGGCCGGAACACGCCCGCGCCGACCATCGTCCAGCCGGGCTGGTAATAGTGGACGTCGGCGGGATCGATCACCGCGATGTCGAGCGACGCGTCGCGCGCGAGCAGGCTCGACGCGACCGCGATGCCGGCCGCGCCCGCGCCGACGATCACGATGTCGTGTCGCGCGTCCACGGCCGGCGCGCTCTGGCGGCCGTCCTGCGCGATACGCGAGGCGAGCGCGCTCAGGTCGTAGCCGGCCGCGCCGGCGGTGGCGACGAGGTCGTCCAGCGGGCGAAGCCCCGCCTGCGACAGCGCCCACAGCGTGGCCGACCGCGTGCCGCTGCGGCAGTACGCGAGCACGGGCCCGTCGAGCGACGCAAGCAGCGCGCCGAACTGCGCGGCCTGGTCGTCGGTCACCTTGCCGGTATCGACTGGCAGGTAATGCACGTCGATGCCGAGCGGCGCGGCGGCCGCGCGGATCTCGGTGACGGTCGGCTGGTCGGCGCCTTCGCCGTCGGGCCGGTTGCAGATGATCGCGCGGATGCCCGCCGCGTGAAGCGCGGGCAGGTCGGCCGCCGCGATCTGCGGCGAGACCGACAGCGTGTCGGTCAGCTTGCGGATGGTGTTCATGTCGGGGCTCTCGGTGGGGCGTAGGCGCTCAGATCGCGTCGAGCGGAATCTTCAGGTAGCGCACGCCGTTGTTCTCGGGTTCGGGCAGGTGGCCGGCGCGCATGTTGACCTGCACGGACGGCAGCATCAGCACCGGCATGTCGAGCGTCGCGTCGCGCGCGGTGCGCATCGCGACGAAATCGTCCTCGGTCACGCCGTCCCTCACGTGCACGTTCGCGCGGCGCTGCTCGGCGACGGTCGTCACGAACTGCACGTCGCGGCCGCCCGGCTGGTAGTCGTGGCACAGGTACAGGCGCGTGTCGGGCGGCAGCGCGAGCACACGCATGATCGAGCGGTACAGCGTGCGCGCGTCGCCGCCGGGGAAGTCGCAGCGGGCCGTGCCGTAGTCGGGCATGAACAGCGTGTCGCCGACGAACGCCGCGCGCTGCGTCGCGTCGTCGACGCAGTAGGTCATGCACGCGGGCGTGTGGCCCGGCGTGTGCAGCGCGCGAATCGTCAGCGCGCCGAGCGCGAGCGTGTCGCCGTCGTCGACGAGCCGGTCGAACTGGCGGCCGTCTTCCGCGAAGCCGGGGCCTGCGTTGAACAGCGCGCCGAACACGTGCTGCACGCGGCGCACGTGCGAACCGATCGCAATCTGGCCGCCGACCTGCGCTTTGAGGTAGGGCGCGGCCGACAGGTGGTCGGCGTGCACGTGCGTCTCCAGCAGCCAGTGGACGGTCGCGCCGAGTTCGGCGACGCGCGCGATCAGCCGGTCGGCGCTGGCGGTGCGCGTGCGGCCGGATTTCGGGTCGTAGTCGAGCACGCTGTCGATCAGCGCGCATGCGCGGCTTGTCGTATCGAGCAGGAGATAGCTGACGGTGTGGGTCGCCGGGTCGAAAAAGCCTTCGACCGACAGGGCGGGGGCGTTGCTCACGGGGTGTCCTCGATCGGGTGCTGCATCTGCAATCGCGGTCTTTATCTCAAGAAGCGTGCCAACCGGCGGCGCGGATCCGGTCGACGTGGCAACGACTTGATTCGGCTCGGGTTTTCGGCGCATCGGCGGCGTCGAGAAGGCCGGCTGGGACATCCGATGGCGGTCTGAGACTGCCACGAATGGCAGTGTCATGGCAGAATTGGCAGTCAGCCTGGCAGTCCGTCCGGGCGCCTCTTCGCTGAGCGAGCCGCCGCATGAATCCGCACGACACCATTCCGATCGTCCCCTCCGCGCGCCGCGACGCGATGCCCGACGTGCGCGCACTCGTCGCGTATCTCGAGCAGGACCCGCAGCCGATGATCGTCGTCGACCCCGACTACCGGATCCTCGCGGCGAACGACGCGTACCGGCGCCAGTTCGGCGTGGCCGGCGTCGAGCACGTGGGCCGGCACTGTTTCCAGGTGTCGCATCACTACGACGTGCCGTGCGACCAGGCCGGCGAGCATTGCCCGATGAAGCCGGCGCTCGAATCGCGCGGGCTCAACCGCGTGCTGCACATCCATCACACGCCGCGCGGCCCCGAGCATGTCGATGTCGAACTGCGGCCGATCTTCGATGCGGACGGCAACGTGATCGCGTACGTCGAGCGGCTGACGACGGTGCGCAGCGCGTCCGCGCAGCCGAGCGCGGAAGGGCTCGTCGGCGGCTCGGACGCGTTCAACGCGGCGCTCGGCGCGCTGCAGCGCGTAGCGCCGTCGACGCTGCCGGTGCTGCTGCTCGGCGAATCGGGCACCGGCAAGGAGCTGTTCGCCCGCGCGCTGCACGAGGCGAGCGATCGCGCGATGGGGCCGTTCGTCGTCGTCGATTGCTCGGGGATCGCCGAGACGCTGTTCGAGAGCGAACTGTTCGGCTACGAGAAAGGCGCGTTCACGGGCGCGAACCAGCGCAAGCCGGGCCTCGTCGAAACCGCGCAGGGCGGCACGCTGTTTCTCGACGAGATCGGCGACGTGCCGCTGCCGATGCAGGTGAAGCTGCTGCGGCTGATCGAATCGGGCACGTTCCGGCGCGTGGGCGGCGTCGAGGCGCTGCGCGCCGATTTCCGGCTCGTCGCGGCCACGCACAAGCCGCTGCGCGAGATGATCGACGACGGTCGGTTCCGGCAGGATCTTTACTACCGGATCAATGCGTTTCCGATTCCGCTGCCGGCGCTGCGCGAACGGCAGGGCGACGTCGCGCTGCTGGCCGAATCGATCCTGCGGCGGATCGCGAACGCGCGCGGCAAGGCGGGCGATGCGAATGCGCGACCGTTCACGCTGACCGAGCGTGCGCGCGCGTGCCTCGACGCGTATGCGTGGCCCGGCAACATCCGCGAGCTGCGCAACGTGCTCGAACGCGCGTGCCTGTTCGCGGACGACGGGACGATCCGCGTCGAGCATCTGCCGGCCGAACTCGTCGCGGCCGCGGCGGCGCCGCATGCGCAGGCGGCGGATGCACGCAGCGTGTCGGACGCGGAGCTCGTCCGGATCGCGCGCGCGTTCGACGGTACCCGCAAGGCGCTCGCCGAACAGCTCGGATTGAGCGAACGGACGCTGTACCGGCGGATGAAGGCGCTCGGGCTCGGCTCGCGCGAGCGCTGAACGGGCGTGGTGCGTGCGGCTGGCGGCGGCACGCGGCTTTGTCGATAATGGCGCGTTCGATTCCGGCTCTCTCTCCATCTCCGATGAAAAGACATGTTCTTTCGCGTTGTCTGTTGCTCACAGTCGCAGCGCTGGCCAGCCCGGCGCACGCCGCCGATTACACGTGGACCGATGCGGCCGGCGCGCACGCGGTGACGCTCGCCAGAACCGCGTCCGGCGACGACGTCGAACTCAAGGTGTCCGCGACGCTCGACGGCCGCCCCGACTGGGCAGTGCGCGACTACGTGAAGGCATGTCCGGTCGACGTGATTCTCGACGTCGTGCCGAAGTCGATCGAAATGCGCGACCTGCTCGGCAACGGCCGCAAGCAGTTCCTGTTCGCATACAAGATCGGTTGCCGCGGCGACGTGAGCGCCGATCAGGTCAAGTACTTCCTGATCGATGCGGGCACGAAGTACGTGCTGCGCGGCGAAGAGATCGTCATGGTCAACGGCAAGTTGATCGACGGCGGCGCGGCGCCCGTGCCGAACGCGGACTTGAAGGCGCAGCCCGCGTTTCTGCGGTACATGATGAAGCGCTGGCGCGGGATCAGCATGCGCAACGACTAGACGGGCGCCTGGCCGTTGGGCGTGAGATACCGGCTGCCAATGGTGAAACGGGCGGCACCCGGGAAATCCGCGTGCCGCCCGCCCGTCATGCGATCAGCGCGCCGGCGCCAACTGCGCCATCGCCTCGCGCATGAAACCGAGCAGCGTGTCGTCGGTCCACGAATCCTTCGTCAGCGCCGGCTCGTTCATCAGCGCGTGGCGGAATTTCGCGTGCGTGGCCGGATCGTGGCCCGCGTAACTGCAGAACAGCTCGAGCCAGCGCTGCGCGAGCGCGCGGCCTTGCGGCGAATCGGCCCGCGTGCCCGCATCGATCGCGTCGCGCACGTCGGCCATCAGTTGCGGCCATTCCATCGCGCGTTCGCGGTAGTGCGCGCGCATGAAGCGGCTCTCGTCCGGCGTGAGGTACTTCTCGAACAGCCGCATCTTCGTTTCCGACGAGGCCCGCAGCACATAGTCGCGTAACGCGGTCGAAATGCCGATCTTCGACTGCATCGACGGTTCTTGCTCGTGCATCAGGTTCAGCTTCGCAAGCAGCCGCGGATCGTTGTTCGTGTCGCGTACCAGTAGCGCCATCCAGCGCGCGGCAAGCGCACGCACGCGCTCGTCCTCGGCGGGCACGCCCGCCTCGTGCAGCGTACGGACCTCGTCGACGAGCGCGATCCATTCCGCGTCGCCGGCCTGGCTCTTCTGGTACATCGGCAGGCGCGCGAGTTCTTCCTCGGAGAAATATTTGTCGTACACGGTCATCAACTCCAGTGTGGTGAGCCAATCGGCCAGTTCCGGCTCGGTGCCCGCCGCGAGCTGCGCATGCAGGCTCGCGAGCCGCTCGCGCAGCTGCGCGGTTTGCGCGAGCTGGCGGTCGAGCGACGCGATCTGCTTCGCGACGAGATCGACGAGCGGCGTGCCGGGCCGGTTCAGGTAATCGCCGATTTCGGCGAGCGACAGTCCGAAGCGACGCAGGGCCTGGATCTGGTGGAGCCGGGCGATGTCGTCGCGGTCGTACAGCCGGTAGCCGTTGTCGGCGCGCGCCGAAGGCGTCAGCAGACCGATTGCGTGATAGTGATGAAGCGTGCGGACGGTCAGCCCGCTGCGTTTCGCCAGGTCTCCCACTTTCAGCCGCATTCGTTCCTCCGTTCGGTGCGCACACTGGAGTCTCGAACGTTACGCTACGTGAGGGTCAAGCGGAAGATCGGCGATCGGACGCGCGTGGCGGGGAGTCGCACGCGCGTTCGATCGGAGGGGGGTATGGCGGTTATTGCGCCGAAGGAGCGGGGTCGGGCGCGGCGGCGCGTGCTTGCGTGCCGGTCGTGCCGTCGCCGGCGGCGTGGCCGCTTTTACCGGACGTGTCGCCGTTGTCGGCCGGCGGCGTGCCCATCGCCTGGTAAAGCCGCGCGGTATCCGCGAACCGTGCGCCGGTCGCGCGAATCTCGTCGAGCCGCGCATTGCGGTACTGCAACTCGCTCGCGCGCGCGGCCGACGGCGGCAATGCACCGAGCCGCACGCGGGCGGCCGCGTCGTCGTACGCGCCACGCGCGGACAGCGCGGCGCGCGACGTCGCATCGAGCGCCTCCGCGTCGTGCTCGAGCGCCGCGAGCGAATCGGCGACGTTCTGGAACGCGCCGAGCACCGCCTGCTTGTACTGGTCGACCGCGGCCTCGTAGGTCGCCTTCGCCGCGCGGCGCTGCGCGAGCAGCGCGCCGCCGTGGAAGATCGGCTGGCTCAGCGACGCGCCGACGTTCCAGATCGCGCCGGCGCCCGACAGCATCGCCGGCCAGCTGAAGCCGCCTTTGCCCATCGCCGCCGACAGCGACAGTTGCGGAAACATTTGCGCGGTCGCGAGGCCCACTTCGGCGGCGGCGGCCTTCAGCCCCGCGTCGGCGGCCTGGATGTCCGGGCGGCTTTGCAGCAGGTCCGACGGCACGACGACGGGCACCTGCTCGGGCAGATGCAGATCGGCGAGCGCGAGATCGGCCGGCGGCCGGTCGGGCGTACGGCCGACCAGCACGGCGAGCGCGTGGCGCGCCGAGTCGCGCTGCTGGCGCAGCGCGGGCAGGCTTGCCGCGAACGTGTCGGCGCTTTGCCGGGCGTTCAGCGCGTCGCTGCGCGAGGCCGAACCGAGCGCATGGCGGCGCTCGGCGTCGTGCGCCTGGTCGTTCGCGAGCGCGACGAGCCGCTCGGTCGTGTCGATCTGCGCATTGAGCACCGACACGGTGATCGACGCGGTCACGATGTTCGCGGCCAGCGCGCGCCGCGCGGATTCGAGCTGGAACGCGCTGACGTCGACGCGTTTCGCGAGCGCGCGGTTCGCGAAGCGCGACACGCCGAACAGGTCGACCGTGTAGCTCGCCTGCAGTTGCCCGACGAACGTGTCGTACAGCAGCGTCGGCGCGCCGAGCGCGGGAATCGGCACGCCGAGCGCGCGCTGGCGCGTGGCCTGGCCGACCGCGTCGATCGACGGCAGCATCGAGCTGCCGATCTGCCCGCGCAACTGTTCGCGCGCCGCATCCAGCGAATGCGACGCCGCGCTCAGCGTCGGGCTGTTGCGCAGCCCTTCGTCGACGAGCGCGTTCAGCGCATCGGAACGGTACTGTTTCCACCAGTCCGGCACCGGCTGCGCGCCGACCTCGAACTGTTGCGCGACGCCTTGCGCGGACACCGTCTGCTGGACTTGCGGCGCGGCGCCGTAGTGCGCGGGCGACGGCATCGCGGGCGGCTCGCCGCTCGGCGCGAACCACGCGCAGCCCGCGAGCGGGCCGGCGACGCTCGCCGCGGCGAGCACCCGCACGGCTTTCTTTTTCAGGGTCATCGATCGATCCATGGTCAGGCTCCCGACGGCGCGGCAGGCGTGCCGCCTGGCGGCGGGCCGTCCTGCGGGTCGCGTTCGTCGCGCTTCACGCGGAACCACGTCGCGTACAGCGCAGGCAGGTAGAACAGCGTCAGCACGGTCGCGCTCGTGATGCCGCCCATCAGCGCGGTCGCCATCGGCCCGAAGAAGTTCGAGCGCAGCAGCGGGATCAGCGCGAGCACGGCGGCCGCGGCCGTCAGCGTGATCGGGCGGAAGCGCCGCACGGTCGCGCCGATGATCGCGTCGACGCGGCCGTGGCCGGCCGCGATGTCCTGCTCGATCTGGTCGACCAGGATCACCGAATTGCGCATGATGATCCCGAACATCGCGATCACGCCGAGCATCGCGACGAAGCCGAACGGCTGGCCGAACAGCAGCAGCGTCGCGGCCACGCCGATCAGCCCGAGCGGCGCGGTCAGCACGACCATCAGCACGCGCGAGAAGCTCTGCAGCTGGATCATCAGCAGCGTGAACACGGCGATCGCCATCAGCGGCATCTGCGCGTTGATCGACGTCTGCGCCTTCGCGCTTTCCTCGACCGAGCCGCCGATGTTGATCTGATAGCCGACCGGCAGTTGCGCGCGCAGCGCGTTCAGCTTCGCGTCGACCGCATGCGTGACGTCGATGCCCTGGGCGCCGGCGCGCACGTCCGACTGCACGGTGATGGTCGGCTGACGGTCGCGCTCCCACACGACGCCGTATTCGAGCGTCGGCGTGAAGCGGCCGAGCGAGCCGAGCGGCACGGGGCCGTTCGGCGTCGGCAGCGCGAGGCCCGCGAGCTTCGCCGGATCGACGCGGTCGGCGCGCGGCGCGCGCAGGTCGACGGCGATCAGCTTGTCGCGCTCGCGATACTGCGTGACGGTCGTGCCGGACAGCGTCATCGCGAGGAAGCTCGACACGTCCTGCGACGTGACGTTCAGCTCGCGCGCCTTCTTCTGGTCGAGCTCGAAGCGCACCGAGCGCTCGGCCGGCTCGTCCCAGTCGAACTGCACGTTGACCGTGCGCGCATCGCCGCGCATCGTCGCCGCGACCTTCTCGGCGATCGAGCGGACCGTCGCGATGCTGTCGCCGCTCACGCGGAACTGCACCGGATAGCCGACCGGCGGGCCGTTCTCGAGCCGCGACAGGCGCCAGCGCACGGCAGGAAATTTGTCGCGCAGCGTAGTTTCGAGCCAGGTCGCGAGCTTCTCGCGATCCTCGACCGATTTCGCGGTGATCACGAACTGCGCGAAGTTCGGCAGTTGCAACTGCTGGTCGAGCGGCAAATAGAAGCGCGGCGCGCCGCTGCCGACGAAGTTCACCGCATGGTCGATCTCGGGCCGTTTGTCGATCGCTTTCTCGAGGCGCTCCGTCTCGCGCAGCGTCGCCGCGAACGACGCGCCTTCGGGCAGCCGCAGGTCGACCAGCAGCTCGGGCCGGTCGGAACTCGGGAAGAACTGCTGCGGCACGAGCGAGAAGCCCATCATCGCGACGACGAACAGCACGCCCGTGATCAGCAGCACGACGAAGCGCCGCTCGATGCACCAGTCGATCCAGCCGCGCAGCCGCCGGTAGAAGCGGGTGTCGTAGATGTCGTGCTCGTGATCGTCGGGCAGGTGCGCCTCGTGCGCGTGCCGCTTGCGCTCGGGCAGCATGTGGAAGCCCAGCAGCGGGATCAGCACGACGGCCGCGAACCACGACGCGATCAGCGCGATCGCCGACACCTCGAAGATCGAGCGCGTGTATTCGCCGGTGCTCGATTTCGCGAGCGCGATCGGCAGGAAGCCCGACACCGTGACCAGCGTGCCGGTCAGCATCGGGAACGCGGTGCTGGTGTACGCGAACGCGGCGGCGCGCGCGCGGCTGTAGCCCTGTTCGAGCTTCACGGCCATCATCTCGACCGCGATGATCGCGTCGTCGACGAGCAGCCCGAGCGCGAGCACGAGCGTGCCGAGCGAGACCTTGTGCAGCCCGATGTCGAACAGGTACATGAACAGCGCGGTGACCGCGAGCACGACCGGAATCGAGATCACGACGACCATCCCGGTGCGCAGCCCGAGCGACACGAGGCTCACGACCAGCACGATCGCGACCGCTTCGGCGACGGCTTCGAGGAAGTCGTCGACCGAATGCGAGACCGCGTGCGGCATGCTCGACACCTCGGTCAGCTTCAGTCCGGCCGGCAGTTGCGCCTGCAGCGCCTTCGATTCGGCGTCGAGCGCCTTGCCGAGCCGGATCACGTCACCGCCCGGCTGCATCGTCACGCCGATGCCGAGCACGGCTTTGCCGTTAGTCCGCATCTGCGTGACTTGCGGATCGTCGTACCCGCGTTTCACGGTCGCGAGATCGCCGAGCCGGAACGTGCGGCCGTTGATGCGGATCAGCGTATTCGCGATCGCGTCGACGTTGTCGAACTGGCCGCTCGGCCGCACGAACACGCGATCGTCGGCGGTCGTCAGCACGCCGGTCGACGAGATGTCGTTCTGCGCGTTGATCGCCTGCCCGAGCTGCTGCGGCGAGATGCCGAGGCGCGTGAGCTGCGCGTTGTTGACCTCGATGAAGATCCGCTGGTCGGGGTCGCCGAAATAGTCGACCTTGCCGACGCCCGGCACGCGCAGCAGCACGGTGCGCAACTGGTCCGCGTAGTCGTGCAGCTGCGCGGGCGTGAAGCCGTCGCCCTCGAGCGTCCAGATGTTGGTGTAGACGTCGCCGAATTCGTCGTTGAAGAACGGGCCCTGCACGCCGGGCGGCAGCGTATAGCCGATGTCGCCCACTTTCTTGCGGATCTGGTACCAGGTTTCGGGCACGTCCTTCACGGGCGCCGAATCCTTCATCGTGAAGAAAATCAGCGATTCGCCGGGGCGCGAATAGCTGCGCAGGAAGTCGATGGCCGGCGTTTCCTGCAGCTTGCGGCCGATCCGGTCGGTCACCTGTTCCTGCACCTGCCGCGCGCTCGCGCCGGGCCAGAAGGTGCGGATCACCATCACGCGGAACGTGAACGGCGGGTCTTCGGATTGCGCGAGCCGCGTGTAAGCGAGGATGCCCGCGAGCGTCGCGAGCGCGATCAGGTAGACGACCAGCGCCTGGTGGCGCAGCGCCCATGCGGACAGGTTGAAGCGGCCTTCTTCGTGGGAGACGCTCACGATGCGAAGTCCTCCGGATGCAGCGGCGCGATCGCGCGCACCTTCTCGCCCGCGCTGACCGTATGCACGCCCTGCAGCACGACGCGCTCGCCCGGCTGCAGCCCGTGCGACACGGTGACCGTGCGCTCGTTGAAGCGCGCGACGTCGACGCGGCGCAGTTCGAGCGTGTCGTCCTTGGTGCGCACGACCCACACGGCCGGTTGCGCGCCGTCGTGGAACAGCGCGGTCGCGGGCAGCGTGATCGGCCGCGCGTCGCCGGCGGCCGGCGCGCCGTCGAACGCGACGTCCGCGGTCATCCCGAGCCGGATCGCCGGATCGGGCGCGCCGAGCGTGAGCTTCACGCGGTAGGTACGGCTTTGCGGATCGGCGGCCGGCGCGATTTCGCGCACCTTCGCGGCGAACTGGCGGCCCGGCAGCGACGGCAGCGTGACGGTCGCCGCATGACCGGGCGCGAGCGACGCGAGCGCGGCCTCGGGCACGTCGCTGACGACGTCGACGTCGCCCGACCACGCGAGCTGGTAGACCGGCTGGCCGGCCGACACGTTCTGGCCGGTGTCGGCCTGTTCGGCCGTGATGGTGCCCGCATGGTCGGCGACGAGCGTCGCGTAGCGGAGCTGGTTCTTCGCGAGCGCGAGCTGCTGCTGCGCCTGGTCGCGCTGCGCGAGCGCCGACGCGTAGCTGTTCTGCGTCTGCTCGAGCTGCGCGGTCGCGATCAGGTTTTCGCGGGCCTGCGCGCGATCGCGGTCGAGCTGCTGTTTCGCGAACGCGAGGCTGTGCGACGCGGCATCGAATTGCGCCTGCGCGCTCGCCGCGTTCTTCTCGACGTCGGACGGATCGAGCAGCGCGACGACCTGGCCGACCTTCACCGTATCGCCGAGCCGCACCCGGCGCTCGATGATCTTGCCGGCGAGGCGGAACGACAGCGGGGTGGCATAGCGCGGCTGGATGTCGCCGGGCAGCGTGCGCGCGGCCGCGACGGTGTCGGCCCGCGCGGGCAGCGCGACGACGGGGCGCGGGGCGGGCGGCGCGGATTCTTTCGGATGACAGGCGGCAAGGACGAGCGCGGCGCCGATCAGCAGCGCGGCGCGGGAACCGGAGCGATTCACGAAACCCCCAGGTGAGGTGGAGCGGAACGAGGCCGGCAAGCGCGGCGGGCGCTTGCCCCAGAGCGGCGCCGGCATCGGCGCACACGGACAGACGAACGACATCTTCGGAAACTGTGGCGGATTCTAATACACACCTGTATCTGAATGCAAAGATGAATCCGAAAGGGAAGAGATGCTAGACTGCGCGGCATGAAACCACAGCGCTTAACTCGCGAGCAGAGCAGGGACCAGACGCGCGAGCGTCTGCTGAAAGCCGCGCATCGCATTTTTCTGAAGAAAGGCTATGTGGCCGCGAGCGTCGAGGACATCGCAGCGGCGGCCGGCTATACGCGTGGCGCGTTCTACTCGAATTTCCGCAGCAAGTCCGATTTGTTGCTGGAGTTGCTGGAGCGCGATCACGCGGAGGTGCAGGCCGACTTCGAGGCGATTTTCGAAGGCGGCGGCACGCGCGAGCAGATGGAATCGATGGCGCTCGCGTATTACCGGACGCTGTTTCGCGACGACGAATACTCGCTGCTGTGGGGCGAGGCGAAGCTGCAGGCGGCGCGCGACGCGAAGTTCCGCATGCGCTTCAACCAGTTCCTGCACGGCAAGCGCGTGCAGATGGCCGAATTCATCGAGCGCTTCGCCGAGCGCTCGGGCACGCCGCTGCTGCTGCCGGCCGACACGCTCGCGTTCGGGCTGATGTGCCTGTGCGACGGCGTGCAGTCGTACTACACGGCCGATCCGCAGCACGTGTCGGCCGACGTGGCCGAAACGGTGCTGGCGGGGTTCTTCGCGCGGGTCGTGCTGGGGCGCGCGCCGGACTGAACACGGCAGGCGGCGCGGGCGATGCGCGTCAGCGCTCGCCGGTCATCCGCCGGTACGCGTCGAGCAGCGACGTCTTGTAGACGACGCCCGCGAGCGTCGGCTCGGCTTCGCTCTCGATCACCGGCAGCCGCTCGCCCTGGAACGCCATGAAGCGCTCGAGCGCGGTCGCGAGCGGCATGTCGGGCGTGAGCAGCGGAAACGGCGTATGCGCGTAGTGCGCGGCCGTCTTGTCGGTCGTGTCGCGCTTGTCGAGCAGGTCGGACGTGATGTCCTTCAGCGCGACGGCCCCGCGAAAGCGCCCGGCGTCGTCGGTCACGTACAGATATTTCACCGGATATTCGAGAAACACGCGCGTCATGTCGGCGACGCTCGCGGTGAGCGGCACGACCGTCTGCGCGGGCTGGATCAGCGCGCGCATCTGCGTGGTGCGCAGCCGCTGCCGCTCCTGCGCGTCCTGGTAGTGGTGCTGCGTGATGTCGTACATCGACGTCGTGCCCGTCGCGCGCGCGACGAAATACGCGAACACGCACGACACCAGCAGCGGCAGCACGACCTGATAACTCAGCGTCATCTCGAAGATCATCAGGATCGCCATCAGCGGCGCCTGCGTGGCGCCCGCCATGAACGCGCCCATCCCGACGATCGCGTACGCGAAATACGCGGACGTATGGCCCGGCCACAGCGCGTCCATCGCGAGCCCGAACAGCGAGCCGAACACCGCGCCGACGAACAGCGTCGGCGTGAACACGCCGCCGATCGCGCCCGAGCCGGCCGTCGCGGCGGTCGCGATCACCTTGAACACGAGGACCGCGACGAGCGCCTGCCAGGTCCACGGCGAATGGAGGATGTGGTTCACGACGCTGTAGCCGTTGCCCCACACGTCCGGAATCCATACCGAGATCACGCCGACCACGAGGCCGCCGAGCGCCAGCCGCACGGGCAACGGCACCGGCAGCCGCTTGAACTGCGTCTTCGACGCGTCGAGCAGATGCAGGAACTGCGGCGCGAGCACGCCGCACAGCGCGCCGAGCACGACGAACGGCAGCACCTCGGCGCCCGTCACGGCCGGAAACACCGGCATCTCGTACGGCGGCCGGTAGCCGGCGAATTCGCGCATCACGATGTTCGCGACGACCGACGCGACGACCATCGGCCCGAAGCTCTCCATCGCGATCGTGCCGAGCACGATCTCCGACACGAAGAACGCGCCGGCGATCGGCGCGTTGTACGCGGACGTGATGCCGGCCGCGGCCCCGCATGCGACCAGCAGGCGCAGGCGCGGCGGGTCGAAGTGCGCGAAGCGGCCGACGAGCGACGCGGCGAGCGCCGCGAGCTGCACCATCGGGCCTTCGCGGCCGATCGAGCCGCCGCTGCCGATCGTCAGCAGCGACGACACGCTGCGCCACAGGCTCTGCCGCACCGGCACGACGCCGTTGCCGAGCGCGACCGATTCCATGTAGTCGGTCTTGGCGGCCGCCTTGTCGCCGCGCGTCGCGAGCAGCAGCACGCAGCCGGCGAGGAAGCCGCCCGCGGCCGGCATCCAGAATCGCACGTACCACGGCAGGCTCTTCGCCATCTGCACGAAGCTGCCGCTGTGCCCCGAGATCAGGCGCTGCATCAGGTCGATGCCTTCGCGGAACGCCATCGTGGCAAAGGCGCCGCCGACGCCGACGATGGCCGACCAGATCAGCATCGTATGGGCGTCCGACAGGCGGAGCAGCGTTCGCGCGCGAGTGCGCAGCTTCAGCAGGAACGAGAGCACGGCTGAAAGGGGGCGATGGAAAACGACGCGAAGCATAGCACTGCGCCGCGCCCGCGGGACTTCCCCGTCGGGCTTCCCGTAGGGCGCGGCGCGCGAGCCGTCGCGGACGTGCGGCTCAACCAAGCCAATGCTGCACGGCCCAGGTGATCGCGTAGCCGCCGGCGATCAGCCACACGTACAGGATCAGGCCGGTCATCAGCGCGCGCGGGCCGGCCGCGCGGATCTGTGCGACGCGCGTCTCGATGCCGAGTGCGGTCATGGCCATCGTCAGCGCGAAGGTGTCGAGCACGTTCAGCGTATGCGTGACGTCCGCGGGCAGCACGTTCAGCGAATTGACGATCACGAAGCCGAGGAAACCGAGCGCGAACCACGGCACCGCCACCTTGCGCTTGCCGTGCGTGCCGCCGGCCGCGTCGTGCGCCGAGCGCGCCGAACGGGCGAGCCACCAGCCGAGGGCCAGCAGCACCGGCACCAGCAGCATCACGCGCGTCATCTTCACGATCGTCGCGACGTGCACGACCTGCGGGCTGATGTCGCTCGCCGCGCCGACCACCTGCGCGACTTCGTGGATCGTGCCGCCGAAGAACAGGCCGAGGCCGGCCGGATCGAGGTTCAGCAGCCCGGCGTGATAGGCGAGCGGATACAGGAACATCGACAGCGTGCCGAACAGCACGACGCTGCCCACGGCCATCGCGCTCTGATGCGGCTTCGATTGCAGCGTCGATTCGAACGCGAGCACGGCGGCCGCGCCGCAGATCGCGCTGCCGGCGGCGGTCAGCAGCGCGGCGTCGCGGTCGAGCTTCATCAGCTTCATGCCGACCCAGGTGCCGATCACGAGCGTGCTGACGACGACCAGCACCGATACCGCGAGGCCCGGCAGCCCGACCTGCGCGATTTCCTGCAGGCTCACGCGCAAGCCGAAGAACGCGACCGCGATGCGCAGCAGCTTGCGGGCGGAGAAATTGACGCCGGCCGCCCAGCTGGCCGGCATGCCGTCGTGCAGCGCGTTGCCGTACAGCGCGCCGGCGACGATGCCGACGATCAGCGGCGACAGGCCGAGCCCCGCGATCGCGGGAAGCTCGGACAGGCTCGTGACGGCGGCGGCGAACAGCGCGACGAACAGCACGCCGTTCAACTGACCGCGCATCGACGGCGCGGCGTGGCTGAGAGGGGAAGTCGGAGCAGTGGACATGGAAGCACCGTGATGGAGCGTGTGGCGATGGTGTAATCCTAATTTCGTTATATCGATATGAAAAATTGTGATTTGTGACATAAACTATCCGGAAAGCCGATAATTCATCCCCATGACCCCGGATCAACTGATAACGTTCGCCGCCGTCGCCGAGCATCTGAACATCAGCCGCGCCGCCGTGGCGCTGCATCTGTCGCAGCCGGCCGTGTCGGGCCAGTTGCGGCTGCTGCAGGACGAGTTCGGCGAGCCGCTGTACCAGCGCGATGGCCGCGGCATCCGCCTGACACCGGTTGGCGAACAGCTCGCGCAGTACGCGAACGCGCAGCGCGACACGTTCGCGCAGGCGCGTGCGTTTCGCGACGCGGTGCGCGGGCTGGAAGCCGGCACGCTGCGCATCGGCGCGAGCACGACGCCCGCGAGCTACCTGCTGCCGTACCTGATCGCGGCGTTCCAGCCGCGCGCGCCGCGCGTGGCGATCCAGACGATGAGCGGCAACACGGCCGACGTGGTCGCGGCGCTGCCGTCGCTCGACCTCGCGCTGATCGAAGGGCCGCCGGGCGAGGCGCTGCCGCCGGGGACGGCCGTGCATGCGTGGCACGAGGACGAGATCGTCGCGATCGTGCCGGCCGGCCATCCGCTCGCGGCGCCCGGCTACGACGCGGGCGTGACGCTCGACGCGCTCGCCGCGCATCCGCTGGTGCTGCGCGAGGCGGGCTCCGCCGTGCGGCAGCTCGTCGAGCGCGCGTTCGCGCATGGCGGCGCGCCGATGCGCGTCGCGTTCGAGATCGCCGGGGTCGAGGCCGTGAAGGAGGCCGTGCGGGCGGGGATGGGCGTCGGGTTCGTGTCCGCGATGTCACTGCGTCACGACGATGCGGCGCTCGTGCTGCGCTCGCTGGCGCCCGCGCCGCTCACGCGGCATTTCTCCATTCTCGTCCCGCATGGCGGCGCGCCGTCGCGGGTCGCCGCGCAATTCCTCGAAATGAGTCTCGCGCAGCGCCTCGCGTAGTCGACCGAAGCCGCGCCGGGAACATGCGTTGCACGCGGGCGCGACGCGCATTCGTGCGATAACGGAGCGTTAGGGATTTCCTCTATGGCGTGCGTCCGAGGCGAAGCGCACCATCCGTCTCAAGCAAATGGAACCGGTTCCATTCCGGTGAAAAAGGGCAACATGGCAGACATCGTGATCGTGGCGAGCGCATTCGGGATGGACCGGGTGCGCCAGGAGGGCCACAGTGCATTCATCGCGACCGTGGCGGCATCCGGCGCGGCCGGCTTCGAGGTGCGGCGCGAACTGTTCGCGTCGGACGACGACACGGCGCCCGGCGCGCTGGCCGCGCTCGGTGCGCAGATCGCCGGCCACGGGCTGTGGTCGGTCTATTCGACGCCGGACTCGCTGTATACGGAAACGGGCGCGCTCGACGTCGACGCACTGCGCGACGGGCTCGCGCAAGCCGATGCGCTCGGCGCACGCTTCGTGAAATTCCAGCTCGGCGGCTTCGCCGGCGACGCGCATGCGGCCGAAATCGTCGCGCTGTCGCGCGGCGCGCAGGCCCGCGTGGTGGTCGAGAACGGCCAGCTCGAGGTCGGCGGCGCGTTCGCGCAGTTCCGTGGGCTGTTCGATGCGCTCGCCGATGCCGGCATGCGCGATGCGCTCGGCATGACGTTCGACATCGGCAACTGGCAGTGGCGCGGCGAAGCGCCGCTCGACTGCGCACAGGTGCTCGCGCCGCATGTGGAATACATTCATTGCAAGGCCACCGAAGGCGAGGGCGCGCGCCGGTTCGCCGTCGCGCCGGCGCCGAACGATCCGCTCGTGACCGGCGTGCTCGCGGCGCTGCCGCAGCATGCGCCGCGCGGCATCGAGTTTCCGTTCGACGCGGCCGACCTGGCCGGCGATGCGTGCCGGCGCGTCGCGTGGCTTGCAACCGCGTGACCCGGAAGGATCCTGAGGAGTTCAGTCATGAAAGCAGCACTCGATGTCGTGACCTATGGCGAAGCGATGGCGATGTTCGTCGCGACGGAGCCCGGCCACCTCGCGCACGCCGGTCAATTCGCGAAGCGGATCGCCGGCGCCGATCTCAATGTCGCGATCGGGCTGTCGCGGCTCGGCTTCCGGGTCGGCTGGATGAGCCGGGTCGGTAGCGATTCGTTCGGCCGCTACGTGCTCGACACGCTGGCGCGCGAGGGCATCGACGCGTCGTGCGTGACCGTCGACCCGCGCTACCCGACCGGTTTCCAGCTGAAGTCGCGCAACGACGACGGCAGCGACCCGACCGTCGAATATTTCCGCAAGGGTTCGGCGGCGAGCCACCTGTCGTGCGACGACTACGTGGCCGATTACGTGCTCGGCGCGCGCCACCTGCACCTGACCGGCGTCGCGCCGGCGATCTCGGCGACGTCGTGCGAACTCGCGTTCCGGCTCGCGCGCGAGATGCGGGCCGCCGGCAAGACGATCTCGTTCGACCCGAACCTGCGCCCGACGCTGTGGCCGTCCGCCGACGTGATGGCGAAGACGCTGAATGCGCTCGCGACGCTCGCCGACTGGGTGCTGCCGGGCCTCGCCGAAGGGCGGCAGCTCACCGGGCACGACACGCCGGCCGACATCGCGGGCTTCTATCTCGCGCAGGGCGCGCGCGGCGTCGTGATCAAGCTCGGCGAGCAAGGCGCGTATTTCCGCACGGCCGACGGCCGCGAAGGCACGGTCGCCGGCGAGCGCGTTGACAAGGTCGTCGATACGGTCGGCGCCGGCGACGGCTTCGCGGTCGGCGTGGTCAGCGCGCTGCTCGAAGGGCGCAGCGTCGAGCAGGCGGTCGCGCGCGGCAACCGGATCGGTGCGCTCGCGATCCAGGTGATCGGCGATTCGGAAGGGTTGCCGACGCGCGACGCGCTCGACCGGCTCGAAAAGGTCAGCAATCGCGCCGATCGCTTAGAGGAAACCGTCACCGCGCAATGAGAGGCCGGACACGGCACAATCCGCGGATCCATTTCGTGCTTCATGCACGGTTTTGCATGAGACCGGACGACGCAACGATGCGCCGATGCCGGTCTACTCAGGAGACACTCTGATGGCAGCCAATCTCGCAGCTCGACGCTGGTGGACGATCATGCCGATCGTCTTCATCACGTACAGCCTCGCCTACCTCGATCGCGCGAACTACGGGTTCGCGGCCGCAGCCGGCATCAACCAGGATCTCGGCATCAGCAAGGGCCTGTCGTCGCTGATCGGCGCGCTGTTCTTCCTCGGCTATTTCTTCTTCCAGATCCCCGGCGCGATCTACGCGGAACGCCGCAGCGTGAAGAAGCTCGTGTTCGTCAGCCTCGTGCTGTGGGGCGGCTGCGCGGCGCTGACCGGCGTGGTCAGCAACATTCCGTCGCTGATGGCGATCCGCTTCGTGCTCGGCATCGTCGAGGCGGCCGTGATGCCGGCGATGCTGATCTACATCAGCAACTGGTTCACGAAGAACGAGCGCTCGCGCGCGAACACGTTCCTGATCCTCGGCAACCCGGTCACCGTGCTGTGGATGTCGATCGTGTCCGGTTATCTCGTGCATGAATTCGGCTGGCGCCACATGTTCATCGCCGAAGGCGTGCCGGCCATCATCTGGGCCGTGTGCTGGTGGGTGCTCGTGCAGGACAAGCCGGCCGATTCGCCGTGGCTCAGCGCCCAGGAAAAGCGCGACCTCGACGCCGCGCTCGCGGCCGAGCAGGCGGCGATCAAGCCGGTGCGCAACTATGGCGAGGCGTTCCGCTCGCCGGCCGTGATCAAGCTGTGCGCGCAGTATTTCTGCTGGAGCATCGGCGTGTACGGCTTCGTGCTGTGGCTGCCGTCGATCGTGAAGAACGGCTCCGACCTCGGGATGGTCGCGACCGGCTGGCTGTCCGCGCTGCCGTACCTCGCGGCGACGATCGCGATGCTCGCCGCGTCGTGGGCGTCCGACAAGGTCGGTTCGCGTCGCGGTTTCGTGTGGCCGTTCCTGCTGGTCGGCGCGGCCGCGTTCGCCGCGTCGTACGCGCTCGGCTCGTCGCATTTCTGGATCTCGTATGCGCTGCTGGTCGTCGCGGGCGCCGCGATGTATGCGCCGTACGGCCCGTTCTTCGCGATCGTGCCGGAACTGCTGCCGAGGAACGTCGCCGGCGGCGCGATGGCGCTGATCAACAGCATGGGCGCGCTCGGTTCGTTCGTCGGCTCGTATTTCGTCGGCTACCTGAACGGCGCGACCGGGTCGCCCGTCGCGTCGTACGCATTCATGAGCGCCGCGCTCGTCGCCGCGGTGATCCTCACGCTGTCCGTCAAACCCCAGGCGCGCGATGCGCATCCGCTCGCCGCGCCGCTGCAAGGAAAATGAAACGATGAAGCCCCGTATCGTCGCGTACAAGCCGCTGCCCGATGACGTTCTCGCCTACCTGCGCGAGCATGCGGACGTCGTGCAGGCCGACGGCGCCGACGCGCTCGCCGCCGCGCTCGGCGACGCGGACGGCGCGATCGGCGCGAGCCTGAAGGTCACGCCGCAGATGCTCGATGGCGCGCCGCGGCTGAAGGCGTGGTCGACGATCTCGGTCGGCTACGACAACTTCGACGTCGCCGATCTCACGCGACGCGGCATCGTGCTCGCGCATACGCCGGACGTGCTGACCGAGTCGACGGCCGATACGGTGTTTTCGCTGATCCTGGCCTCCGCCCGGCGCGTGGTCGAACTGGCCGAGTGGGTGAAGGCCGGCCACTGGCATCGCAGCATCGGCCCGGACCTGTACGGCACCGACGTGCAGGGCAAGACGCTCGGCATCGTCGGGCTCGGGCGGATCGGCGGCGCGGTCGCGCGCCGCGCGGCGCTCGGCTTCCGGATGCAGGTGCTGTACGCGAACCGGTCCGCGCATGCGGAGGCCGAGACGCAGTACGGCGCGCGGCGCGTGACGCTCGACGAGCTGCTCGCGCAGTCGGATTTCGTGTGCCTGCAGGTGCCGCTGTCGCCCGACACGCGCCACCTGATCGGCGCGCCCGAATTCGCGAAGATGAAGCGCGGCGCGATCCTGATCAACGCGTCGCGCGGGCCGGTCGTCGACGAAGCCGCGCTGGTCGATGCGCTGCGCGCGGGGACGATCCGCGGCGCGGGGCTCGACGTATTCGAGAAGGAGCCGCTGCCGGCGGATTCGCCGCTGCTGCAGATGAAGAACGTCGTCGCGCTGCCGCATATCGGCTCGGCGACGCACGAGACGCGCGATGCGATGGCGCGTTGCGCCGCGGAGAACCTGGTCGGCGCGCTGGCCGGCACGCTGCGCACGAATCTCGTCAATCCGGATGCGCTGGCGCACGCCTGAGCCGCCGGCGATAACCGCCCGGCGCCATTAGAGTCGATGATCTTGGTGCGAGAGGGCTGGCTGCGTTATGATCGCCCGCGCTCGTCGTATCGACGGCCGGCCACGCGGCCGGCGGTGTCGCGCGATGGGCATCCGCGCCAGGTCCGGTGCGGCCGACTGCCGTAGCACGCTGCTGGCGGGCGCGGCTCGACAGCGCACCGGGCCAGCGCAGGCGCCCACGCGCCACGACAGGGGAGGCCGCCGGTTGGCTTACGTTTCCAACAACAATGGTCCGTCTGCTCACGAAGCGGCGCGGATCGTACGTCGCGAGGCACGACAGTGACCGATTCGCAACCTTCCACGACGCGTCCGGCGACGATCAGCGACGTCGCGCGCGAGGCCGGCACGGGCAAGACCAGCGTTTCGCGCTATCTGAACGGCGAGACGCATGTGCTGTCCGTCGATCTGCGCCAGCGGATCGAGGCGGCCATCGCGCGGCTCAACTACCGGCCGAACCAGATGGCGCGCGGGCTCAAGCGCGGCCGCAACCGGCTGCTCGGCATGCTCGCGGCCGACCTGACCAATCCTTATACCGTCGAAGTGCTGCAGGGCGTCGAGGCCGCGTGCCATGCGCTCGGCTACATGCCGCTCATCTGTCACGCGGCGAACGAAGTCGAGATGGAGCGCCGCTTCCTGCAGCTGCTCACGACCTACCGCGTCGAAGGGCTGATCGTCAACGCGCTCGGCGCCGACGAAGACGTGCTGCGCCCGCTGCGCGGCGCGGGCATTCCGGCCGTGCTGGTCGACCGCACGGTCGAGGGCTTCGAGGCCGACCTGATCGGCCTCGACAATACCGACGCGATCGAGACGGCGCTCGCGCACCTGGTCGAACACGGCTTCGACGCGATCCATTTCGTCGTGCAGCCGTTCGAGCGCGTCAGCTCGCGGCGCGTGCGCGAGACCGCGTTCCGCGCGGCACTGGCGGCGCGCGGGCTGCCGGTGCCGCCGACGGTCGTGCTCGACCTGAACGAACCCGACGCGGCCGCGGCGGCGCTCGCCGACGTCGATGCCCGCCTCGACGATGCGGCGCGGCGCGGCGTGCGCGCCGCGCTGTTCGCCGCGAATGCGCCGGTCGCGCTGGCGATCGCGCGCCATCTGCGCGCGCGCTTCGGCGCCGCGTGGCAGCAGCAGGCGGCGCTGCTGTCGATCGACGATCCGGAATGGGCCGAGCTGATCGGCATCACGACGATCCGTCAGCCGACCTATGAAATCGGCTACAAGGCCGTCGAATTCGTGCACGAGCGGATCGACGGCGCGGCGGGCGACGTGCGCGTCGCGATGCTGCCCGGCGAGCTGATCGCGCGCGCGTCGACCGCAAGCTGAGTATCATTCGGGGCACGCGGCGCGTCAGGTGCGCTGCCCCGAACCAAGGAAATACATGACTGTCGCTCCCGTCACGCTGGCGGCGCTGATCGCCGCCACGCTGATCATCGCGCTGCTGCCGCTCGTCCTTTACCGCATCCTGCGCAAGCCGCTTGCGCTCAACCGCCGCGACACGATCGTCGGCGTCGCCGTCTTCACGTTGTTCGCGATGATTCTCGAGCGCGCGTTCCACGGGCTCGTGCTGAGCCACACGCCCGAGGACGGTTGGCTGACGCAGCCGCTCGCATTCGTCGCGTACGGCGCGCTCGCGACCGCCGTATTCGAGGAAGTCGGCCGCTATCTCGGGATGCGTTTTCTGAACCGCCGCTACGGCGCATCGGCCGGCGACGGTCGCGGGATTGGCTACGGGATCGGCCACGGCGGCGCCGAAGCGTGGTTCGTCGGCGTGCTCGTGTGGGGCCAGTGGTCGTATCTCGCGTGGCTCGCGAGCCGCGGCCAGCTCGAGACGCAGCTGGCCGACCTGCCGGTGGACACCGTGGTGCGGCTGCACATGATGCTCGCGACGCTGTCGGCCCAGTCGATCCTGCTGTTGCTGCTCGAACGCTGCGCGGCATTCGCGGTGCAACTGGCGCTGTCGGTGCTGGTGTGGCGCGGCGTGCGGGCCGGCCGAATCGCCGTGTTGCCGCTCGCGATCGTGCTGCATGCGTTCGCGGCGACGCCGACGCTGCTGTACCAGGTGCGCGTGCTGCCGGCCGCGTGGGTCGAGGCCGCGTATTTCGTGCTGGCCGCGGTGCTGGTGGTCGTGCTGGTGAAGACGTGCCGGTCGTCGCGTGCGGCGGCCTGACGGGAGAGACGGAATGGACGACTACCTGATCGAATGCCAGAGCGCGGAATTCGACGCGCTCGCGCGCGTGATCTGCGATCTGTTTCCGGAGCAGACGCGCTTCGCCGAAAGCAGCGACGCGCGCGGGCGCTTCCTGTCCGTGCACTGGCTGGCGATGCGGTTCGGCGCGACGCCGAAGCGGATGACGCTCGACATCCGGATCGTGCCGGCCGCGCTCGCGCGCTACCTGGCGCTCAAGCCGATGCAGCGCGCGCGCAGCCATGCGGTGCTGCATGCGTATACGGAAGCGATGCTCGGGTCGCTCGAAGAACGGCACGCGGCCGGCGAGGCGGTCGAGCGCGACGCGGAACTCGAGCTCGACGAAGACTTTGCGTGAGCGGTGGCGCCGGCCGCGTGCCGGCACGTGACGCGTTACGCGTCGCGGTAGACTTGCGCGAAGCGCTGCGCCTGCACGACGCCGTAGTCGCCGGGCGCGTATTGCATCACCCAGTCGCCGGCCACGCCGCGCAGCGTGTCGCCGTTTTCCGAGCGGGCGATCGTAAACGGTTCGTCCATCCGGCGCGCGAGCACGACGGCCGGCCGGTTGCGGTAGGCGCCCGCTGCGCCGTGCGCGAGCGCCGGATCGGCGGGCAGGTATTTGGCGTCGAAGCGCGCGCGCGACACGACCCAGCGGTCGCCGGTCGAGCCGGTGATCAGCGCGTCGCCCGTCACGTAACGGTTCGGGCCTTCGAGGCTCATCAGTTCGCCGTCGGCGTCCGCGAAGGACACGGCGACGGTTTCGTCCTTGACGACACGACGGGCCTGCGGATCGGTACGCAGATCGAGTTGCTTGAGTTCGAGCATGGCGGGGAAGGGCGGGAAAGCGGGAAAAGCCGGGAGCTTATCCCGAATTCGGCGCGCCGTGTGACGCGCCGTCGCCGATCGCGGCACGGCGCCGTTCGGCCCGAGCGGGCCGGCACGGCGCCGGCGGGGCGCGTCAGGGCTGCGCGGGCGCGCTCGCGGCCGGTGCGGCGGCCGCCTTGCCTTCCTTGCCCTTCGTCCTGCCCTTGCCGTGGTGCTCGCCGCCGTGGTGCAGCCAGCTGCGGAAGGTCGTGTCGGCCAGCGCCTTCTGCTCGGCCGGGAAGCTCTCATAGAGCGGCGCGAACGCGTCGGCGAGCTTCTTCGCGCCGTCGGCATTCGCCTGCGACAGTTCCGCATACTGCTTGATGTCGTCGAGTGCGGACACGTCGTGCTTGGCCATCCGTTCGCTGTAGAGGCGGCCCATCGTGGCGCCGTTGTCGCGCATCGTATCGGCGAACGTCTTCCATTGCGGCTCCTGCGCCGACGTGATCTTCAACTGGTCGTGCAGGTACTTGATGCGCTGCTCGGTGCGCGCTTCGTGGCGTGCCGCGCGCTGCTCGGCGCTCGGGGCCGATGCCGCGGCCGTCGTGGCCGGAGCCTGGGCCGGTGCTTGCGGCTGCGCCGGGGTTTGCGCGAATGCGCTGGCTGCAACGACGAGCGTAGCGAGGGTGAGCGAGATTTTCTTCATGGTTGGCTCTCCGGGGTGGTGTCTTGCGAGCGGGCGCGGCGGCCATTGCCGCCGGCGCGCCTCTCGCGTCGTCGTTATTAGTAGCACGTTGCCTGCGGGGTGGCAGTGAATGCGACACTTGCTTACATCCGATACGAATCGAAATCGACGGTTCGAATCCGGGCCATGCCGGTTGGGCGCGCCGGCGTTCGGCGCTATCATCGCGTCACTTTCCACTCCGCCGGCACGTGCGTGCCGGCCCAGCGTCATGCGTCCACCCCGCCTCGACCAACTCGACGATCTCGACCGGCAGCTCGTCGCGCTGCTGCAAGCCGATGCGCGCGCGAGCGTCGCGGATCTCGCGCGCCAGCTCGACGTGGCGCGCACGACGGTCGTCGCGCGCATCGCGCGGCTCGAACGCACCAACGTGATCGCCGGGTACAGCGTGCGACTCGGGCAGGACGTGCTCGACGCCAGCATCTATGCGTACGTCGGCATCATCCTCACGCCGAAGTTCGGCAAGGACGTATTGCGCAAGCTCGACCGGATGCCGGAAGTCCAGCTGCTGTGCGCGGTGAGCGGCGAGTACGACTACGTCGCCTGGCTGCGCGCCGATTCGCCCGAACGGCTCAACGATCTGCTCGACCAGATCGGCACGCTCGAAGGCGTCGAGCGCACGACGACGTCGATCATCCTGTCGCGCAAGATCGATCGCGGGACGATCGGCGGCTGACTTGTTGCTGCACGCGGCGCCGTGCATGACGGCGCGCGTGCATGCACGGCGCAGGGAGCGGTGCGTCACAGGTGCTCGGCTTGACGACGGGTACGCATTCGTATTGGCCTTCGTTGTACTTCATGATCGACACGGGTGACCGCGGTCGTCCCTTCGCGCATCTCTCCCGAATCTCCTTTCGTATTCCGCTTTGACCGGCGTGTTGCATCTTGACGCATGGTCAGTGCGTGCATCCGATGTCACGCGGTGTGTCCTCGTTTTCTTCCTCGCAATGCGCAACCGCCAACGGCCGGTTCGCGACAGCGCCTCTACGCGATTTTTAGATGAATTGGTCGTTTAGACGAAATGGATCGTCATAACGTCGAAACTACAGGTCGTTTCGCATCATTCTTCGTCTTGGAACTGATTTTGAGCGTCCCTACACTGTGTCCATGGCTCAACGCCGTCCACCACACCAACCCATCATCAGGAGATAAGCGCATGAAAATCGCCATCGTCGGCGCAGGTCTGATCGGCCACACCATTGCTCACATGCTGCGCGAAACGGGCGACTACGAAGTCGTCGCGTTCGACCGCGACGCGGATGCGCTCGCGAAGCTGTCGCGCGAAGGCATCGCGACGCAACGGGTCGACTCGGCCGACGCGAATGCGATTCGCGAAGCGGTGAAGGGCTTCGATGCGCTCGTCAACGCGCTGCCTTACTACCTCGCTGTCAATGTGGCCGCCGCCGCGAAGGCCGCGGGCGTTCACTACTTCGACCTGACCGAAGACGTGCGCGCCACCCATGCGATCCGCGAACTGGCCGACGGCTCCGACCGCGCGTTCATGCCGCAATGCGGCCTCGCGCCGGGTTTCATCGGCATCGCCGCGCACGAGCTCGTGAACGGCTTCAGCGAAGTGCGCGACGTGAAGATGCGCGTCGGCGCGCTGCCCGAATATCCGACCAACGCGCTGAAGTACAACCTGACGTGGAGCGTCGACGGCCTGATCAACGAATACTGCCAGCCGTGCGAAGCGATCCGCGACGGCCGCAAGCAGTGGGTGCAGCCGCTCGAAGGCCTCGAGCACTTCTCGCTCGACGGCACCGAATACGAAGCGTTCAACACGTCGGGCGGCCTCGGTACGCTGTGCGAGACGCTGTCGGGCAAGGTCGAGACGCTCGACTACAAGTCGGTGCGCTACCCGGGCCACCGCGAACTCGTGCAGTTCCTGCTGGAAGACCTGCGCCTGTCGACCGATCGCGACACGCTGAAGTCGATCATGCGCCGCGCGGTGCCGTCGACGAAGCAGGACGTCGTGCTCGTGTTCGTCACGGTGACGGGCGTGAAGGACGGCCAGCTGGTGCAGGACGTGTTCACGCGCAAGATCTTCGCGAAGGACGTGTGCGGGATGCACATGAGCGCGATCCAGATCACGACGGCCGGCGCGATGTGCGCGGTGCTCGATCTGTTCCGCGAAAAGAAGCTGCCGCAGAGCGGTTTCATCCCGCAGGAAAAGGTGTCGTTGAAGGCGTTCCTGTCGAACCGCTTCGGCAAGCTGTACGACGGCGGCACGATGGAGCGCGTGCACGCGGTCGCCTGACCGTCGTTATCAGA
Source organism: Burkholderia sp. BCC1047 (assembly GCF_902833155.1). Classification (NCBI taxonomy): domain Bacteria; kingdom Pseudomonadati; phylum Pseudomonadota; class Betaproteobacteria; order Burkholderiales; family Burkholderiaceae; genus Burkholderia; species Burkholderia sp. BCC1047. The sequence continues at coordinate 186,575 of NZ_CADFEH010000007.1, forward strand.
CGATTCGCCAGCCCATCTCCGGCACGAGGGCCGTACGACGCCGGGAGCGCAGCAGCGCTTCCGGCGTTGTTTTTTTGGAGAAGCGGGAACGGCGCCGGGCGGCGCGCTCAGGCCGGCAGCGGCGGGACGATCGTCGCCGGTTGCGGCGGCGGCACGATGCGGTACAGCAGCGCGTCGATGTCCGCGTCGGACGGCGCGGTGTTGTCGAACATCACGATGCCGTCGCATTCGCGGCCGGTCGGCACGAAGCGGCGCTGCCGGTATTCGTCCCAATGCGCGAGCTTGTACGCATCGTTCGGATTGGCGCGCGCGACGATCCGCTGGTGCGCGACGTCTTCCGACGTGTGGACCCAGACGACCGTCAGCGTGATGTCGGGCGCGATGCCGAGCCATGCGCGATCGAGGATGCGCCGGTCGCGCACTTCGCGCGACAGCGGGCCGACGACGAGCGCGCCGATGCCGAGCGCGAGATTTTCACGGGCCGTGTCGAGCAGGCCCTGGTATTCGGGATCGCGAAGATGCTTCAGGTAGAGCGGGCTGTCGCGGTCGTTCGGATCGTCGGTGAGCGCGCCCATCGCGGCCGCGCTGTAGCGGCCGTACAGCGTGTCCTTGTCGAGCAGGCAGAACGCTTCGCCGGTCGCGCGCATCAGCGGCCCGATGAGCCGCTTCGCGAGCGTGGTCTTGCCGGTGCCGGCGTGACCGCAGAAGAACACGAGATGCGTCACGAATACCGGCTCCCCGCCTCCTGGCGCGACGTGTCGCTGCGCTTGTCGCCGCGCGAGAACACTTCCGCTTCCAGCCACATCGCGTTGATGATGCCGAAGCCGAGCGCCACGCCGATGCCGAGTATCCACGAGAAATACCACATAGGTCTGTCTCCTTGACGGTGGGGTCGCACGGTCGTTGTGCATTGCGCAACGCAGGCCCGGCGGGCCTGTCGACGTGCCCCGACGCGCGTGCTGCGGCGCACGCAGCACGATCATGACCAATATCGGCGTACCGCGCAAGCCGGGCCGTCCGTGCAGCAAACCGGTAAACTGATGCGCAAACCGCAACATCGTGGACAACATGCTGATCAACTGCGCTGCTTACCAGGACGGCCGCAAGCTGGCCGATATCGACATCGACGCCATCAGCGATTACGTGTCGAAGCCCGAATGCTTCGTATGGGTCGCGCTGAAGGATCCGACGCCCGAGGAAATCGACCTGATGGGCGAGGAATTCGGGTTGCACGAGCTTGCGCTCGAGGACGCCCGCAAGGGGCATCAGCGGCCGAAGATCGAGGAATACGGCGATTCGCTGTTCGCGGTGCTGCATACCGTCGAACTCGAGGATGACGGCGAATTCAAGGTCGGCGAACTGAACGTGTTCGTCGGCCCGAATTACGTGCTGTCGATCCGCAACCATACCGAGCACGATTTCCGCGACGTGCGCAAGCGCTGCGAGCGGGAGCCGCATCTGCTGCGGGAGGGTTCGGCGTTCGTGTTCTACGCGTTGATGGACCAGGTCGTCGACCGGTATTTCCCGATCCTCGAAACGCTCGGCGCCGAACTCGAGGAACTCGAGGATCGTATCTTCGCGAAGGCGACGCCCGCGTCGTCGCGCGCGATCATCGAGGATCTCTATTCGCTGAAGCGCCGGCTCGTGCTGTTGTACCAGCACACGGCGCCGCTGATGGAGCCGCTCGCGAAGCTCACCGGCGGGCGCGTGCCGCAGGTCTGCAGCGGGATGGCGGCCTATTTCCGCGATGTGTACGACCATCTGCAGCGGATCGTGAAGACGATCGAAGGGCGCCGCGAGATGGTCGTCACCGCGATCCAGGTCAACCTCGGGATGATTTCGCTCGCGGAGAACGAGGTGACCAAGCGGCTCGGCTCGTTCGCCGCGCTGTTCGCGATACCGACGATGATCGCCGGCATCTACGGGATGAACTTCGCGAACATGCCCGAGCTGCACCTGAAATACGGGTTCTACGGCTGCATCGCGGTGATGGCCATCGCCGATCTCGCGCTGTGGTGGCGCTTCAAGCGGGCAGGGTGGCTGTAGGGCCTGTTCACGCTAATAACGGGCTTGCGCCGGCCCGATTTCACGCGGGACGCGGCGCGTGCTTGCCGACCACGACGCGCCACGGCCGCACGCGCCACGATTTCACGAGGCCGTTCTGCACGTACGGATCGGCGCGCGCGAACGATTCGGCCGCTTCCGGCGAATCGCCTTCGAACACGAGCACGGCCTGATCGGCCGGCTCCGCCAGCGCGCCGGCGAGCACGAGTTCGCCGCGCTCGGTCGCGGCCTGCGCGAGCGCGAGATGCTCCGCACGGAACGCGTCGCGCCGCGACAGGTAATCGTCGACGAGTTCGTAGATCAACTGGTAATGCATGATCGCTCCAGGAGTCGGTTTCCGCCGCGGGAGGGTGGGCGGCCGGCTCAGTATAGGGCACCGGGAAAGCCGTTGGCGACGGGGTTGGCCCGCGTGCATTGGGGTGCTCGCTTCGGAACGATGCGTGCCGGCAGGTATCCTGGTGTTCTTCCTGAAATGCAACTAACGGTCGAGTTTCTCACCATCGGCTAATTGCCGGGCGCGACCGCATCTACGTGCGCGCTGCCCAAAATCTGTCTGCAGAAATGAGGGTTTGCGGAACGTATTCCGGGGCCCGATTTCACATGCCGGCGAGGGCGCGCGGCCCGGATGGAAACGGAGGGCGGCGGCTGCCGGGCCGGGTGGACTGGCGTCGCACGCGAGCGTTTCCATTGGGCCGAAATGCGACCTATGCTGAACGAATCCGGAGCGAACGCCGTTCGCCCGATTGACCCGATTCGCCCAGACGAGGTGCGCCATGCCGGTCTCAGCCACCCTGCAGGATTGCCTGCGCCAGAAGTCATCGCGGTACGAAGTCGTGTACCACCCCTATAGTCATACGAGCATGGAGACGGCCGCCGCCGCGCATATTCCCGGCGATCGCCTCGCGAAAACCGTGCTCCTCGAGGACGCCGAGGGTTACGTCGCCGCCGTGCTGCCGACGACGCACGCCGTGCGTCTGTCGGATCTCTGGGTGAAGACGGGACGCCATCTCGTGCTCGCCCGCGAGGTCGAATTGCGCGAGCTGTTCAAGGACTGCGACATGGGCGCGCTGCCGCCGGTGTGCATGGCGTACGGGATGAAGACGTTCCTCGAGGAGCACCTCGCGCAGCAGCCGGAAGTCTATTTCGAGGCCGGCGATCATGAGGCGCTGATTCACATGACGCAGGACGAATTCCTGATGCTGATGGAGACGGCCGAGCGCGCGCATTTCTCGCACCGGATGCAGGGGATGATGCTGTCCTGAGCGATGCCGGTCGTTCGTCGATGAAGGATGGGCGCGGGCATTTTTCGCCGGGTTAGGTGAGGGAGAGATGCCGGTGCGCGCAGAGGGCGGGGAATGAATTCATGCTGATGCAGCGGTGTCCTTAGTCGAAAAATAGATTGGTTGTACGAATCATTGAATGGAAATCGGCCGAGCGGAGAGATCTATTTGTTTTGATTTGTAATCCTTGATATATGGTCGATGCTAGCGCCATCCGAGCATCGCGGAGCCGCCGTGGAATCGGCTAGAGCCTGCGCGCAGATGCAAGCCCGTTCCCCGCATGCGTGGGCTGTGGCCTCGCACGGTATGCATGCGCGGCAGGGGTTCATCGGCTGCCGTCGCCGGGCGCGCCAACGAAACACATCCGGCAACACGCGCACCGAGCGGGCCAATTCGGTGCACCGCACTAAACTGGTGATTATTTATTCGCAAGTCACTAAATGAGTGCGATACCATACAAATCAATTACTAAATCAATGAAAAATGATTCATGAAGTTTACTAACTCGTTATTCGAGTAATGCCTCCAAACTTTGTATTCGGCTATCAAATAAAGTTTGACGCCCAAATTTTTTCCTTGCTATCTTCTGCACCCAAGACGAACGGCTTGGCTGACATCGGCGTGTAACGAAGATCCAATCGTCATACGAAAAGTGTGCCTGTGTCGACGCAGCTGACAATTGCCTGAATGAGCTGCTTCGCGGTAGACGCCGGATAGGGCGGCTATCCCGTTGCGGTTGAAACGATTCCTTGAAATTGCATAAATCGGGATCCGGATTCGATGCTTTCAATTCGGATTACCAATTGAATTAAAAATGAAATTTCGGGTTGAGGCGGAGACGGAACCGACCCGGTTCCGGCGCCGGCCATCATCGCGAAACTGGGCGATTCGCTTGGGGGAAGGATAGTGGGCATGAAAGTCGAAGAGCATCTGGTTGCTTCGAACAGCGGACTGGCCACGCTGGGCCGTCCGCGGGAATTCGGCAAGAAGCAGCAGAATCCGGTGCGCCGTTTCGGCGGCATCGCAGTCGTCCTCCTGTTGCATGCAGTGCTGATCTACGCATTGCTCAACGGCCTCGCGACCAAGGTCGTGCAGGTGATCCAGCATCCGATCGAAACCCGCATCATCGAGCCGGTGAAGCCGCCGCCGCCCCCGCCGATGCCGGTCGTCAAGCTTCCGCCGCCGAAGTTCGCGCCGCCGCCGCCGCCGTTCGTGCCGCCGCCCGAAGTGCCGGTGCAGGCGCCCCCGCAGCAGGCGACGATTACGCACCAGTCGGCCCCGGCGCCGTCCGCGCCGGCCGTGCAGGCGCCGGTCATCGCACCGCCCGCGCCGGCCAAGCCGGTCAGTCACGAAGTCGGGGTCGTCTGCCCGAATTCGGACTCGATTCGCGCGTCGATGCAGTACCCGAAGGAAGCGCAGGAAAACAACATCACGGGCGACGTGACGATCGAGTTCGTCGTGGATGCGGAAGGGAACATCACGAACGAACGCGTGGCCCAGTCGGCCGACCCGGTGCTCGATCGCGCGGCCTACAACACCGTGAAGCGCTTCAAATGCGTGGCGCAAGGCCAGGCGGTGCGGGTCCAGGTGCCGTTCTCGTTCAATCTGAATTGATGCAGTGGGCGGTCCGGCGGGAGCCGGGCCGGGGAAAACCGGCTTGAACTCAAATCGTAAGTTCAACGAAAGAATTGGAGTGGGGTATGACGAAACGTTCTCTGGCCGCGCTGGCGGCAAGCCTGTTGATGTCCGTCGCTGCGATCGACGGGCTCGTTGCGCCGCAACTCGCTTACGCGCAAGCGAGCGGAGCCACGGCGACATCCGACGCGTCGACACAGGCCGCGGCGTCGACGCAGGCGCCCGCCGCCGCCGAGTCGGCCCCGCCGCCGGCGCCGGCCGCGACCGAAGCGGTCGAGAATCCGTACGGGCTCGGCGCGCTCTGGAAGAACGGCGACTTCGTCGCGCGCTTCGTGCTGATCCTGCTCGTGATCATGTCGATGGGGAGCTGGTACATCATGATCACGAAGTTCGTCGAGCAGTTGCGGGCTAACCGCCGCGCGAAACTCGCCGACGCGCAGCTCTGGAGCGCGCCGTCTCTGGCCGAGGGCGCGAAGCTGCTCGACGAGGCGTCGCCGTTCCGCTTCATCGCCGAAACGGCGATCGAGGCGGGCGAGCATCACGACGAGGCGCTGCTCGAAGCGGTGGACCGCAACACGTGGATCGACGTGTCCGTCGAACGCTCGATCACGAACGTGTCGAACCGCATGCAGGACGGGCTCGCGTTCCTCGCGACGGTCGGCTCGACCGCGCCGTTCGTCGGGCTGTTCGGCACGGTCTGGGGGATCTATCACGCGCTGACGGCGATCGGCATCGCGGGGCAGGCGTCGATCGACAAGGTCGCCGGCCCGGTGGGCGAGGCGCTCATCATGACGGCGATCGGCCTCGCGGTCGCGGTGCCTGCCGTACTCGGCTACAACTTCCTGGTCCGGCGCAACAAGTCGGTGATGGAGCGGGTGCGCAACTTCGGCGCCCAGCTGCATACCGTGCTGCTGGCCGGCAGCAAGCGTCCCGCTCGCGTGCCGTCGGCCGCCGCGTCGCTCGTGAACTGACCGGCTGACGGAGGCGCGCGATGGGCATGAACGTCGGGCAGGACGAAAGCGACGAGGTGATCGCGAACATCAACACGACGCCGCTCGTCGACGTGATGCTGGTGTTGCTGATCATCTTCCTGATCACGATTCCGGTCGTCACGCACACGATCCAGCTGCAGTTGCCGAAAGAGGTCGTGCAGCCGCTGCAGACCACGCCGAAGAGCGTCGAGATCGCGGTGAACCGCGACGGCGATTTCTTCTGGGGCGAGCAACGGGTGGACGCGTCGGCGTTGCTCGCGAAGCTGAAGGGGGTGTCGCAGCAGCAGCCGCAGCCGAGCGTGCACGTGCGCGGCGACCAGAACACGCGCTACGAGTTCATTGGCCGGGTCATCACGATGTGCGAGCGCGCGGGTATCGCGAAGGTGTCGTTCATTACGGAACCGCCGGCGCGTGGTGGTTAACGTTGCGTGGGAACGGCATACGCGCCGCTGCCGATCGACGGCGACGCAGCGGATCGGAGCAGGCATCGACAGGAGCAGACGATGGGAATGAACGTGCCTTCGGGCGGGGGCGGCAGCGAGCCGGACGTGATGGTCGACATCAACACCACGCCGCTGATCGACGTGATGCTGGTACTGCTGATCATGCTGATCATCACGATCCCGATCCAGATGCATTCGGTGAAGATGGACCTGCCGGTGGGCAATCCGCCGCCGCCCGCCACACAGCCGGAAGTCGTGCAGATCGACATCGACTTCGACGGCACGACGACGTGGAACGGTGCGCCGGTGCCGGACCGCGCGGCACTCGAGGCGAAGCTGACGCAGGTCGCGCACGAGCCCGTGCAGGCGGAGATCCATCTGCGGCCGAACAAGCTGGCGCCGTACAAGGACGTGGCGGCCGTACTGGCGTCCGCGCAGCGCGTGGGCGCGACGAAGATCGGCCTGATCGGAAACGAGCAGTTCATGCAATGACGGGACAGATCGACCGATGAACCAGCGACGATGGAAACGGATGATGGCGCTGACGGCGCTCGGTGCGGCTTGCTTGCTCGGCCGGCCGGCGTGGGCGGCCGACGCGTTGCGGCCCGATGTGGCGAAGCCGCTGGCGGCGGCGCAGGACCTGTATCGCGCGCACAAGTATCGCGACGCGCTCGGCAAGATCGCGCAGGCGGCCGCCGTGCCCAACCGCACGCCGTATGAAACCTACATGGTTGAAGCGACGCGCGGCGCGGCGGCGATGGCGGCCGGCGATACGGGCGTGGCCGCGCAGGCCTACGAAACCGTGCTGAATTCGGGGCGCCTGTCGGGCGAGGACGAGCAGCGGACGACGGCGGCGCTCGCGGGGATCTACTTCCAGCAGAAGAACTATCCGCAGGCGATCCGAATCGCGCAGCGCTACCTGAAGGCGGGCGGCACGGATCCGGAAATGCGTACGCTGCTCACGCAATCGTATTACCTGTCGAACGATTGCGGCCAGGTCGTGAGCCAGTTGAAGGCAAGCGCGGACGCACAGGTGAAGGCCGGCCGCGCGCCCGACGAAGGGCAGTTGCAGATGCTCGCGACCTGCGCGCAAAAGAGCAAGGATGCCGGTGCGTATCGCAGCGCGCTCGCCATGCTGGTGGCTTATCATCCGAGCCCCGCGTACTGGGAGGAAATGGTCTCGGCGATTCGCGGCAGCCCCGGTTACCTGTCGTCGCTCGACCTCGACATCTACCGGCTGCGCAGGGCGACGGGCTCGCTGACGACGGCCGACGCCTATATGGAGATGACGCAGCTCGCGCTGGTGGCGGGCACGCCGGCCGAAGGCCGGCAGGTGATCGACCAGGGTTTCGCATCCGGCGTGCTGGGCAAGGATGCACAGGCGGACCGCGAGAAACGGCTGCAGGCGCTGGCCGCGAAGCGCGCGCAGTCGGGCGCGGACGCCGCCGATCCGGTGTTGCCGATCGACGCCGGCATGAATCTGGTGTTCGCGGGCCACGCGGCGCAGGGGCTGTCGATGATGGAGCAGGCGATCGCGAAGGGCGGGCTCGAGCATCCCGATGCGGCGCGGCTGCGGCTCGGCGAGGCGTACTACGTGGCGGGCCAGAAGGCGCACGCGGTCCAGGTGCTGCGCACGGTGAAGGGTACCGACGGATCGGCGGATCTGGCGAAGCTCTGGGCGGTTGTCGCGTCGCGGTAAGGCGACGCCGGCGGACGCAGGGGGCAGAGGCGGGATGGGCGCCGTACGGCATATACGTGCCATTGCGGCCACCTGAAGGCAGGGAAGTCTGACTGGACGGGTAAAAGGGGCAGCCTTGTTAATTAGTAAACCGAATGAAATGAGCGAGAATCGCGCGACCACGAATCGGGCATCCCGTTTCGCGCCGCGTGCGACGTGCGCGCGGCGGCGAAGGGCCGCTCAGCCTCGCGCTGCGGCGGCAGCCTCATGGCGTCGGACAAGGCCTGCCGACATCAAACCGATTTCGATTGAGAGGGTCCGTTCTTCCATGGTCTTGCCTCCCGATGAATCGGTGCTCGTCGCGGTTTCGCTCGGCAACAAGATCCGCGCGCTTCGGCAGCGGCTGAAACTCACGCTCGACGAAGCGGCCACGACGGCAGGGATCTCGAAGCCATTCCTGTCGCAGGTCGAGCGCGGACGCGCGACGCCGTCGATCACGTCGCTGGTCCGAATCGCGAAGGCGCTCGGCGTGACGATGCAGTACTTCATCGACACGCCGACCGAGGCGCGCTCGGTGTGCCGCGGCGACGCATTGCAGTATTTCCAGTTCGCGAACTCGGCGAGCTCCTTTGCGCGGCTGACCAATCTGGTGGACGGTCGCAAGCTCGACGCGATTCTCGTCAGGATACCGGTGGGGCAGTCGCCGTCGGAAGTGACGACGCATGCGGGGGAGGAGTTTCTCTACGTGATGCGCGGAAGGGTTGTGCTCACGCTGGAGGATTGCACGTTCGTGTTGAGTGCGGGCGACACCGCGCACTACGAGTCGACGCTGCCGCATGCGTGGCACAACACGGCCGACGAAGAGGCGGTGATCGTCTGGGTCGGTACGCCGCGGCTGTTCTAGCGGAGGCGGCAGGTGCTGCACGCCGCGATGCAGGAGAAGTACCCGATCGATGGAAGGGAGCACGCAGTATGGTGCACGAGCATTTTCGTCGACGGCGGAGCTGGGCTCGCCATCCCTCGAATCGGAAGTAGCAGGAAGCGCGCTCAGGACATGTAGTAAGTAGCACGAATCGAAATATATAGAGATGGTGATGCCGAGCGGCACGGGTGCCCCTGAGGCCGATCCGTTCGAGTCACGGCAGTCGGAAGAGTGGCTATCGCGGGTTCCGTTAGACGGGCACCCAGGACGCGCAAGGAATTCACAAGGTTCCGGCACGCAGCAGGCGGGGTCTTACTACGAGCGAGAGGGAACAAGATGAAGCAGAGAATTTTGGCGTTGGCCATCAAGAGGATAGTCTGGGCGGAACTGGCGCTGACGGCCGCGCTGGCGCCGCCTGCGTTCGCCCAGAGCCAGCCGGCGCCGGGCGCCGCATCGATCGCGGATGCGGTCGCGAACGGCGCACCGATGATCGTTGCACAGGCGGACGGTGCGGCGAGCGCTGTCGCTGCCACGGGCGCCTCGGCGTCTGGTGCGGCAGCCGAGGCGACGCCTGCCACGCCCGGCGCGAACGGACAGGGCAAGGTCGCGCAGATCAAGCGGTTCGAAGTGACCGGTTCGCTGATCCGGCAGGCCGACAAGGTCGGCTTCAACCAGGTTCAGACCGTCACGAGCAAGGACATCGAGAACAGCGGCCAGACCAGCGTCGCTGACTACCTGCGCAGCACCTCGGCTAACTCGGCAAGCAGCTGGAGCGAGGGCTCGACGAACAGCTTCGCGCCGGGCGGCGCAGGTATCGCGCTGCGCGGCCTCAGCGAGAAATACACGCTGGTGCTGATCGACGGCATGCGGGTGTCGCCGTATGCGTTCGCAGTGAACGGCAGCGATCAATTCTTCGACCTGAACACGCTGCCGCTCAACATCATCGACCGTATCGAAATTGTCAAGACAGGCGCGGTGTCTCAGTATGGTTCCGACGCAATCGCGGGCGTGGTCAACATCATCACGAAGAAAAACTTTCAGGGTCTTGAATTGGGGGGCAGCTACGGTGGCGCGACGAACGGTGAAGGCGGTCAGGGCACGACGAAGTTCAGCATCCTCGGCGGCTTCGGCGACCTGAACGCCGACCGCTTCAACGTGACGGCGGCGGCCAGCTACTACAAGTCGAACGGCATCTCGATCGCCGATCGCGACACGACGCAGAACCAGAACTTCTCCAATTTCCCGGGCGGCTTGTCGAACCAGAGCGTCTCCTACTGGCGCAATCCGACCACCGGCGCGAAGGTGCCGCTGAGCCCGTGTCCGAACGGAGGCCAGGCCGTGCCGGGCGGCTCCGTCGCGCAGGTCAACGGTCCCGGCACGGTCTGCGCAAACAACACCGCGTACGCATCGTCGCTGTCGCCGTGGACTGAACGCCTGAGCGCGAAGGTGCACGCCGACTTCAAGATCAACGACGCGATGCAGGCGTTCGCCGATCTCTGGGAAAGCAACAATACGACGGTCACGAACAACTTCGTCGGCCGCCTCGGCAACAGCGCGCAGACCTATGATCCGGCAACGGGCGGTCTCACGCCGATTTCGAACCTTGTGCCGGGCAGCAACCCGTATAACCCGTTTGGCGTGCCGGCCAAACTGGTCTACGCATTCCCGGCCGCGCAGGCCGTGCATACGAGTTCCAACTTCTGGCGTGCCGCGACGGGCGTGAAAGGCTCGTTCAGCACGCCGCGCGTGGGGGATTGGGACTGGACGGCGTCCTACACGCATTCGCAGGACACGGTGTCGAACAACTATTCGAACCTGATCAACGCGGCCGCACTGGAAAATATCGTCCAGAACGGCGTGTTCGACTTCGCCAATCCATCGTCGACACCGAACGGGTTGAACGGACTGTACGGAAGCACGTCGACACAGGCCATCACGAAGCTCGATGCTGTCGACGCGACGCTGTCGACGCCGAACCTGTTCACGTTGCCCACGGGTAACGTCGGCCTGGGTCTCGGTACGCAATTCACGCACCAGAGCCAGTACATCGGTACGGGCGCGGACTACGCGAATGGCACGCTCATTCAGCCGTCGCTGCAATCGGTCAACGGGGAGCGCAACGTCGCGGCGGTCTACTACCAGATCGACATTCCTATCCTGAAGAACCTCACGTTCAGCCAGTCCGGGCGCTACGACCACTACAGCGACTTCGGTGGCGCGTTCTCGCCGCGCTTCGCGTTGCGCTTCCAGCCGATCCGCGAGCTGACGATGTACGGTTCGTACAACCGTGGCTTCCGCGCACCGACGCTGATCGAAAACACCTCGTCGCGGACCTACGGCGCGCAGGGCGCGGTCGATGCGAACGATCCTAACAACCCGAACGCATACAACCTCGTCGAGGAAGTGCAGACCGGTAACAGCAAGCTGCAGCCGGAGCGGACCAAGAACTACAACATCGGCTTCCAGCTGTCGCCCACCCGCAATACCGATTTCGGCTTCGACTGGTACAAGATCCACATCGACAACGTGATTGGCACGGAAGACATCCAGACGGTGGTCGACCAGAATGATCCGTCGAAGGTGATCCGTAACCCGAACGGCTCGATCGCGTATGTGCTGCTGCCGTATATGAACCTGTCGTCGCTCGATACGGACGGCTTCGAGACCACCTTCCGTCAATCGGTGTCGACCAAGATCGGTACTTTCACGCTGTCGGGTGACTGGGCCTACGTATGGCACTTCAAGATGCCGGTGGGCGGCGAGACGACCGACTTCGCGGGCAACAACGGTTCGCTGAACGAGCCGTTCGGCGGCAGCTTCCCGCGCTGGAAGGGCAACACGAGTCTGAACTGGAACTACCACAACCAATGGAACGCGACGTTGACGTGGATGTTCACGGGACCGTATAGCCAGGCCATCCTGTCGCCGGGCCAATATCCGAACATGCAGGACAGCGTGGCTTCGTACAGCCAGTTCAACCTGATGGTCAGCTACACCGGCTTCAAGCACTGGACGATCTACGCGGGCATCGACAACATCTTCAATCGTGCACCGCCGTTCGACCCGGTTTATATGAACGCGAGCTACCAGACGGGCTACGACACGTCGCTGTACACGTATGTCGGCCGATTCGCGCAGGTTGGCGCGACCTACAAGTTCTGATGGCGATGGCGATGCACTGATGGGCTTTAGACCGGCCGCTCCACGTCCACCTCCCCATTTTTTGGAGCGGCCCTTTTTCGCCTGGCGCCACGACGGCCTGCAACCGGGACGTGCGGCGATGCAGTTCGCAGGATCGTTTTCAACACGAACAACCAGTGGGATGCAGGTGGCACGCGGCAACCTGCACAGGAATCTACCGCGCGCAGGCATCGCGCCCGCACGCTTTCGGACAGACGGACCATGAAACTGTTGAAATGGCGATGGGCAGGCGTGCCGCGCGCGGCGCTGTTCGCATGCGCCGTGCTGCTCGTGTCGGGTAGCGCCATGCCACGTGCGGCGCTCGCGGTGTCGGCGATCGCGGTGTCGGCGATCGCGCAATACGACCAGCCCAAGTACCTGGTCAATTTTACGCATTTCGATTATGCCGATCCCGACGCGCCGAATGACGGCACGCTCAACTTCGAGAACTACGATCAGGCACAGAGCTACGACTCTCTCAACCCGTTTCTGACCCGCGGCTCGCCCGCACCCGACATCAAGAACCTGATGTTCGACACGCTGATGCAGCGCAGCTGGGACGAGCTCGCGTCCGAATACGCGCTGATCGCCGACGACGTCGAGGTGGCGCCCGACGGGCAGTCGGCCACGTTCCACATCAACCCGGCCGCGCGCTTCTCGAACGGCGACCCGATCACCGCGGCCGACGTCAAGTATTCGTTCGATACGCTGACGAGCCCGCAGGCGTCGCCGCTGTACAACGCGCAGTTCTCGATCATCCGGCGCGCGGTGGTCGTCGACGGTCACACGATCCGCTTCGAGTTCAGGCACGCGGAGCGCGACGCCGCGCTGATCGCGGGCGACCTGCCGGTGTTCTCGCCGAAGTGGGGGCAGCGCGCGGACGGTACGCGGCCGCCGTTCGACCAGATCGCGAACGTGCCGCCGATCGCGAGCGGCGCGTACCTGATCGAGCAGCGCAGGAACGACAAGCAGATCGCGTACGTGCGCAACCCGCACTACTGGGCCGCGAACCTGCCGTCGCGGCGCGGGATGTTCCGTTTCGCGCGCGTGTCGTTCAAGCTGTATCTCGACCAGTACACGGCGCTCGAGGCGTTCAAGGCCGGCGATGTCGACGCGCGGATGGAGTACAGCTCGACGCAGTGGGCGCGCAAGTACGTCGGCAAGAATTTCGGCAACGGCATGCTGAAGAGGGGCGAGTTCCCGGACGGCCCCGCGCAGATGCAGGGCTTCCTGATGAACCTGCGCAAGCCGATGTTCCAGGACGTGCGCGTGCGGCACGCGCTTGCGCTGGCATTCGACTTCGACTGGATGAGCCGGATGATGTTCTACGGGCAGTACCGCCGCACCAACAGCTTCTGGGACGCGAGCCCGTTCGCCGCGTCCGGCATGCCGAGCGCGAAGGAGCTCGCGCTGCTCGAACCGTACCGCTCGACGCTGCCGCCGGAGGTGTTCGGCCCGATGGTCAAGCAGCCGTCGACGCTGCCGCCGGGCTCACTGCGCGCGAACCTCAGGCAAGCGCGCGACCTGCTCGCGCAGGCCGGCTGGCACTACCGGGACGGCGCGCTGCGCGACGCGAACGGCACGCCGATGTCGATCGAGATCATCGACGACCAGCCCGGCATGGATCGCCTGATCCTGCCGTACACGCAGGCGCTCGCGACGCTCGGCATCCATGCGTACCTGCACGAGATCGACAGCGCGCTCTACCAGAAGCGGCTCGACAATTTCGAGTACGACATGACGACGTATATCTACTCGCCCGTGACGATCCCCGGCGCGGAGCTGACGCGTCGTTTCGGCAGCGAGGCCGCGTCGCAGCCCGGCTCGGAGAACTATCCGGGCGTGAAGTCGAAGGCCGTCGATGCGCTGATCCGCGCGGCGCTCGCGGCCAATACGCTCGACGATCTCGAGACGGCCACGCACGCGCTCGACCGCGTGCTGATCAACCTGTACGTGCTCGTTCCGCAGTACTACATGCCGAACGCGCGGATCGCGTACAAGACGACGCTCGGCCATCCGCCGGTCGTGCCGGCTTCCTATCAGTACGAGGACTGGATCATCGACTACTGGTACGTGAAGAAGCCGGTAGCACGGCCACAACCCGCCGCGGCGGCCTGACGAGGGAGCGACGATGCTTGCATACATATTGAGGCGCCTGCTGCTGATGATCCCGACGCTGATCGGCGTCGTGACGATCACGTTCGCGGTTACGCAGTTCGTGCCGGGCGGCCCGGTCGAGCAGGTGCTCACGCAATTGCGCCACGGCAGCGCGGGTGGAGGCGAGGCGGGCGGAGGCGGGGGCGGCTACCACGGCAGCCAGGGCGTCGATCCGCAGCAGATCGAGCAGATCCGCAAGCAGTTCGGCTTCGACAAACCGCCGCTCGAACGCTACGCGCTGATGCTGAAAAGCTATGCGACGTTCGACCTCGGGCAGTCCTATTTCGCGCACCGCAGCGTATGGGCCGTGATCCGCTCGAAGCTGCCGGTGTCGATCACGCTGGGCTTGTGGACGGTGATCCTCACGTACTTCGTGTCGGTGCCGCTCGGCATCGCGAAGGCCGTGCGCAACGGCTCGCGTTTCGACACGGTAACGAGCGTGCTCGTGCTCGCCGGCTACGCGATTCCAGGCTTCGTGCTCGGCGTGCTGCTGCTGATGCTGTTCGGCGGCGGCACGTTCTGGCAGGTGTTTCCGATGCGCGGCCTGACCTCGGACGACTTCGACGAGCTGACGCTGATCGGCAAGGCTCTCGACTATCTGTGGCATATCGCGTTGCCGGTGACGGCGTCGGTGGTCGGCAATTTCGCGATCGTCACGATTCTCACGAAGAACACGTTCCTCGACGAAATCGGCCGGCAATACGTGCTGACCGCACGCGCGAAGGGCGCGCCGGAGCGCGACGTGCTGTGGAAGCACGTACTGCGCAATGCGGCGATTCCGCTGCTCACCGGGTTGCCGGCCGCGTTCGTCGGCGCCTTCCTGAACGGCAACCTGCTGATCGAGACGCTGTTCTCGCTCGACGGCATGGGGCAGCTCTCGTACGACTCGGTGATTCGCCGCGACTACCCGGTGGTGCTCGGTTCGCTGTTCCTGTTCACGCTCATCGGCCTTCTGACCAAACTCATTGCTGACGTCTGCTATGTCCTCGTCGACCCCCGTATCCAGTTCAACCGCCTGGACCACTGATCCGGCCGCCGTCGCATGCGCGGCGTCGCCGTCGCCATGGCGACGCACGTGGCGACGGTTTCGCGCGCAGCGGCTCGGCTACTGGAGCCTCGTGATCTTTGCCACGCTGTTCTCGCTCAGCCTGCTGGCCGAAGGATTGTCGAGCGATCGGCCGCTGGTGGTGCGCTACGACGGGCATTTCTATTTCCCGATCGTGAAGGACTATCCGGAGACGCAGTTCGGCGGCGATTTCCCGGCGAAGACCAACTATCTCGATCCGTACATCCGCGCGAAGATCGAGTCGCACGGCAACTTCGCGATCTACCCGCCGAACCGCTACCGCTACGACACGATCGACTATTTCGCATCTCGGCCGTATCCGGCGCCGCCGTCCGCGAGCAACTGGCTCGGCACCGACCAGTTCGGCCGCGACGTGCTCGCGCGGCTGCTGTACGGATTTCGGCTGTCGGTGCTGATGGCGTTCGCGCTGACGGTTTCGGGCGTCGCGATCGGCGTGCTGACGGGCGCGCTGCAGGGCTTCTACGGCGGGCGCACCGATCTCGTCGGGCAGCGCCTGATCGAGATCTGGAGCGCGCTGCCCGACCTGTACCTGCTGATCATCTTCGCGTCGAT
Source organism: Burkholderia sp. BCC1047 (assembly GCF_902833155.1). NCBI lineage: Bacteria > Pseudomonadati > Pseudomonadota > Betaproteobacteria > Burkholderiales > Burkholderiaceae > Burkholderia > Burkholderia sp. BCC1047. The sequence goes on from NZ_CADFEH010000007.1 coordinate 202,565, forward strand.
CTTCGAGCCGTCGCTGTGGCTGCTGTTCGTCCTGCTGTCGATGTTCGGCTGGCTCGTGCTGTCCGACTACGTGCGCGCGGAGTTCCTGCGCAACCGCGCGCTCGACTACGTGAAGGCCGCACGCACGATGGGACTGTCGAACTGGCAGATCATGTGGCGGCACGTGCTGCCGAACAGCCTGACGCCGGTGATCACGTTCCTGCCGTTCCGGATGAGCGCGGCGATCCTGTCGCTGACGAGCCTCGACTTCCTCGGCCTCGGCGTGCAGCCGCCGACGCCGAGCCTCGGCGAACTACTGCAGGAAGGCAAGAACTACCTCGACGCGTGGTGGATCTCGATCTCCGCGTTCTCGGCGCTGGTCGTCACGCTGCTGCTGCTCACGTTCATGGGCGACGCGCTGCGCAATGCGCTCGACACGCGCGCGCGCGGCTCGGCCTTCGGCGGGGAGCAACGATGACGACCCCTTTGCTGGACATTCGACGCTTCTCCGCGCACTTCGGCGCGAAAGCCGCCGTGCAGGACCTGAGCCTCGCGGTCGGGCGCGGCGAGCGCGTGGCGCTCGTCGGCGAGTCGGGCTCGGGCAAGAGCGTGACTGCGCTGTCGATCCTGCGGCTCGCGCAGCAGGCGACGCTGTCGGGACAGATGCTGTTCGACGGCGAGGATCTGCTCGCGAAGACCGAGCAGCAGATGCGCGGCATCCGCGGCGCCGATATCGCGATGGTGTTCCAGGAGCCGATGACGGCGCTCAATCCGCTGTATACGATCGGCAAGCAGATCGCCGAGAGCCTGCGGCTGCACGAGGGACTGCGGCCGGGCGACGCGCGCGAGCGCGGCATCGCGCTGCTGCGGCGCACCGGGATTCCGGAGCCGGAGCGGCGCATCGACAGTTTTCCGCACCAGTTGTCGGGCGGCCAGCGGCAACGCGCGATGATCGCGATGGCGCTCGCGTGCCGGCCGCGGCTGTTGCTCGCGGACGAGCCGACGACGGCGCTCGACGTGACGGTGCGCCAGCAGATCGTCGACCTGCTGATCGAACTGCAGGAGCAGGAGGCCGCCGCGCGCGGGATGGCCGTGCTGCTGATCACGCACGACCTGAATCTCGTGCGGCGCTTCGCGCAGCGCGTGGCCGTGATGGAGCAGGGCGTGCTCGTCGAAACGAACACCACCGGCGCGCTGTTCGCCGCGCCGCAACACGCGTACACGCGCCGGCTGCTCGACAGCGCGCCGCAACGTGCGGTCGAACCGGTCGCGGCCGGTGCGCAGACGATCCTCGACGTGCGGCAGCTCGCCGTCGATTACCGCATCGCGACGAAGGGCTGGCGCGCGGTGTTCGGCAAGACGGCGTTCCGGGCCGTGCACGACGTGAAGCTGAGCCTGCGGCGCGGCGAGACGCTCGGGATCGTCGGCGAATCCGGGTCGGGCAAATCGACGCTGGCGGCGGCCGTGCTCGGCCTGCAGCGGCCGGCGTCGGGCGGCATCGAGATCGACGGCATGCCGCTGGCGTCGCTGCGCACGACACGCGGCCGGCGCGCGCTGTATGGCCGCATGCAGGTCGTGTTCCAGGATCCGTTCGGCTCGCTGTCGCCGCGCATGACGGTCGAGCAGATCGTCGGCGAGGGGCTTGCCGTGCACCGGCCGGAGGTGGCCGGCGCCGCGCGGCGCACGCGGGTCGCTGCCTTGCTGCAGGAGGTCGGCCTGCCGGCCGACGCGATGCTTCGCTATCCGCATGAATTTTCCGGCGGCCAGCGTCAGCGCATCGCGATTGCGCGCGCGCTGGCCGTGGAGCCGGAACTGCTGGTGCTGGACGAGCCGACGAGCGCGCTCGACGTGTCGATCCAGAAGCAGGTGCTGAATCTGCTGACGAACCTGCAAAAGAAGTATCAACTGAGCTACCTGTTCATCACGCACGATCTCGCGGTGATGCGCGCGATGGCCCATCGGGTCATCGTGATGAAGGCGGGGCGCGTGGTCGAGGAGGGCGATACGCTCGACGTGTTGCACGCGCCGTCCCACCCGTATACGCAGGCGCTGCTCGTGTCGTCGATGCTCGCACCGGAACCGGGTCCGCTGCAGCGGGAAGGAGGCGCGGATGAGTGACGTGAAGCGGGCGCGGCGCGCCCGTACCGTTCGCTGACGCACGCCGATGCCATCGTTCTTCATCGACCGCCCGGTGTTCGCGTGGATCGTCGCGCTCGCGATCGTCGTCGCGGGCGTGCTCGCCATTCCGCAATTGCCGATCGCGCAGTATCCGCGCCTTGCGCCGCCGCGCGTCGTGATCAGCGCGACCTATCCGGGCGCGTCGACCGAGACGGTCGACGCCGACGTCGGCAGCATCATCGAGGAAAGCCTCGACGGTGCCGACGGGCTGCAGTACTACGAGACGAGCAGCGACGGTCACGGCAATCTCGAGATCGACGTGACGTTCGCGCCCGGCACCGATCCGGACATCGCGCTCGTCGACGTCAACAACCGGCTGAAGCAGGTCGAGCCGCGGCTGCCGCAGCAGGTCGTGCAGCAGGGCATCGGCGTGTTCAAGGCGGCCAACACGTTCCTGATGCTCGTCACGCTGACGTCGACCGACGGCACGCGCGACTCCGCCCAGCTCGGCGACTATCTGAACCGTTACGTGCTGCGCGAGCTGAAGCGCGCGCCCGGGGTCGGCGCGGCCCAGCTGTGGGACGCCGACGAGGCGCTGCGGGTCTGGCTCGATCCCAGCAAGTTGCGCGAATACGACCTCGGCGCCGACGACGTGATCGCGGCGATCGGCGTGCAGAACGCGACGGTGACGGCCGGCGCGATCGGCGATGCGCCGTTCGTGCGCGGCCAGCAGCTCACCGCGACGATCGTCGTCAAGGGACAGCTGACGTCGCCGGAGGAGTTCGGCCGGATCGTGCTGAAGTCGAAGCAGGACGGTTCGGTCGTGCGCGTCGCCGATGTCGCCCGCATCGAAATCGGCCGCGACGACTATTCGTTCTATTCGCGGCTGAACGGCCGTCCGGCGGCCACCGTCGGCATCCAGCTCGGCCCGCGCGGCAACGCGCTCGAAACGTCGAACGCGATCCGCGCGCGGCTTGCCGAGCTGTCGAAGACGCTGCCGCCGGGTGTCGCGGTCGAGATTCCGTTCGACGGCGCGCATTTCGTGAAGATCGCCATCCGGGAAGTCGTGCTGACGCTCGTCGAGGCCGTCGTGCTGGTGTTCTGCGTGATGTGGCTGTTCCTGCGCGAGCTGCGCTACACGCTCGTGCCGACCGTCGTGATTCCGGTCACGCTGATGGGCGCGTTCGTCGCGATGTGGGTGTTCCGGCTGTCGATCAACGTGTTCACGATGTTCGGGCTCGTGCTGGCGATCGGCATTCTCGTCGACGATGCGATCGTCGTCGTCGAGAGCGTGCACCGGGTGATGGAGGCGGGCGTATCGCCGCGCGATGCGACGCGGCACGCGATGAAGCGGATCGGCGGGGCGATCGTCGGCGTGACCGCGGTGCTGACCGCCGTGTTCGTGCCGATGGCGTTCTTCCCGGGCAGCGTCGGCGGCATCTACCGGCAGTTCGCGGTGTCGATGATCGCGTCGATGCTCGTGTCGTCGTTCATGGCGTTGTCGCTTACGCCCGCGCTGTGCGCGAATCTGCTGAAACCGGTCGGCCGTCACGAAGGCGGGGGCGTGCCGCGCCGCAGCCTCGGCGCGCGCGTGGCCGACCGCTTCGGCGTCGCGTTCGCGCGCGCCGAGGCCAGCTATCGGCGCGTGACCGTGTCGGCGGTACGCCGCACGGGTGCGGTCGTCGGCATCTATGCCGCACTCCTGGCCGTGTGCGGGCTGCTGTACTGGACGATGCCGGGCGGTTTCCTGCCGACCGAGGACCAGGGGCAGCTGCAGGTGATGATCCAGTTGCCTGCTGGCGCCACGCAGGCGCGCACGCTCGCGGTCGTCGAGCGTGTCGAGGCGATCCTGCGCGCGGAGCCGGCCGTCGCGAACGTGACGAGCGTGATCGGCTGGAGTTTCGCGGGCAGCGGGCAGAACGTCGGGATGGCATTCGTCGACCTGAAGGACTGGGCGCAGCGCGACGTCGATGCGATGACGTTGCGCGATCGCCTCAACCGGCGTTTCGACGCGATTCTCGACGGCGACGTACAGGCGACGCTGCCGCCGTCGGTGCCCGGCATCGGTCACGCGGACGGCTTCACGTTCCGTCTCGAGGATCGCGGCGGGGTCGGGCTCGACGCGCTGAAGGCCGCTCGCGACCAGCTGGCCGCGCGTGCGAAGGCGGACCCGGCGCTCGCGTCCGTGCATTTCGAGGACTTGCCGGACGCGCCGCGCATCGAGCTCGACGTCGATCGCGCGAAAGCGTATGCGCTCGGCGTGCCGTTCGAGCGCATCGCGGGGCTGCTCGGCGGCACGTTCGGCTCGAACTACATCAACGATTTTCCGGCGTCGGGCCGGATGCGCCGCGTGATCGTCGAGGCCGACCCGGCCGCGCGTGCGACCGACGCGCAACTGATGGCGCTGACGGTACCGAACCGGACGGGGGACATGGTGCCGCTGTCGGCCATCGCCGCGCCGCACTGGACGGTCGGGCCCGTGATGCTGAATCGCTACGACGGCTATCCGTCGCTCGACGTCAGCGGCCGGGCGGCGACCCACACCAGTTCGGGTGCGGCGATGGCGGAGATGGAGCGGCTGGCCGCCATGCTGCCGGCAGGGATCGGTTACGACTGGGTCGCCGCGGCGCGCGAGGAGCGGATTGCCGAGCGGCAGACGCCGCTGCTGGTCGGGTTGTCGGTGCTCGCGGTGTTCATGGCGCTCGCCGCCTTGTATGAAAGCTGGACGATTCCGTTGTCGGTGCTGACGATCGTGCCGCTCGGCATCGTGGGCGCGTTGGCGGCGGCGTTCGCGCGCGGGATGCCGAACGACGTGTACTTCAAGGTCGGGATGATTACGGTGATCGGATTGTCGGCGAAGAATGCGATTCTGATCGTGCAGTTCGCGCGCGAACTTGTCGGGCGCGGCGTGCCGCTGCGGCAGGCTGTGGTGGAGGCCGCGGCCGTGCGGTTTCGGCCGATCGTGATGACGTCGATGGCGTTTCTGCTCGGCGTCTTGCCGTTGGTGCTGGCGACCGGCGCGGGTGCGGAAAGCCGGCGTTCGATCGGGACCGGCGCGTTCGGGGGCGTGCTGGCGGCGACGATATTTGGCTTGGTGTTCGCACCGGTGGCGTTTCGGGTAGTCGTGTCCATAGGCCGGCGCGGGCGGCATGCAGCGGTGACGAAGCGCGAGGCGCCGCGCGTGGGAACGGCCGGGAATCTGGAGATCGACTGATGGTAGTGATCGGGATTCATCGATCGCGCGTTCGGACTGTTTCTATGCCGAGGATTCGTGCCTTCCCTCTGGTAAACAAAAAAGTTCGGACTGGCGAGTACCGGCCGCATGCTCCGTTGCGGCGCATGCGCGAACGGGTGAAAAAGCAGCCGAACAAGGAAGACAAGACAACGGTAGCGGCTGATGAACCATATCGATTTTTATTCGGCACCAACCGAGTGCATCTATTGCACCTAAACAAAGTTATGCGTCATCAAATATTTTTTGACGCGTCGATTCTGTCCTGCTATGTTCGCGACCAATGTAAAACTTGGTAGGGGACGGTAATGCAGGTTCCTTGCATTAAGGCTTCCAAGGTGAATACGTAAAGCAGCCCTTCAACGGGCGACTGCCTTTCTTGGCAACGCGTATGCGCTAATTGACGAAGCGCCATGGTGAGAATGTTCCAGAGCGTGGCGTGTATGCGGTTTCGATGCGCGGAAAGATCGATTCATGCAATTAGGTTTCCTAACTATATAGGAATGCCGTTTCTTGCATTTCAAATTCATTCCACTCAGAAGTGGAAGAAATAATTTTGAAAGAAATAGAAAGGCGGGCGGAATGGTTGCGATCGCCGGATGACGAATCAGGAACGCGGGGCAACGCTATTTAAAGGCCGGCGAGTCTCCGTGCATACAAAAAGGTCAGGCCTTGCGACGACAAAGGGAAAGGGGTGTTATGAAACCAACGGCTTTGGGATCGGCAATACGCAGCATCGCATGGGCTGAAGTCGCGTTGACGGCGGCTTTGGGTACCTCCGCTTACGCGCAGACAACGCCTGTCGACGGGAGCGTCGCCGCCGAGCAAACCGGCAGCACGGCCGCCGCCGCGCCCGCGCCGGCGTCCGACGCGGCTGCGGGCGGGCAGACCGTGAAAAAGCTCGACAAGTTCGAAGTGACGGGCTCGCTGATCCGCACATCGGATAAGGTCGGCCACACCGAAGTGCAGGTCATCACCGCGAAGGAAATCCAGCAAAGCGGATACACGACGGTCGCCGATTTCCTGCGTTCGACCTCGGCCAATTCCGCAAGCAGCTGGGGCCAGACGACGATGAACAGCTCGGCACCCGGCGGCGCCGGCATGGCGTTGCGCGGGCTCAGCGAGAAATACACGCTCGTGCTCGTCGATGGCCAGCGCGTCGCGAACTATGCGCAGTCGGTGAACTTCACCGACACGTTCTTCGATGTCAACGCGATCCCGCTGAACATGGTGGAGCGCGTCGAGATCGTCAAGACCGGCGCGGTATCCGTCTACGGCTCGGACGCGATCGCGGGCGTCGTCAACATCATTACGAAGAAGAACTTTCAGGGCCTGCAGATCGACGGCCAACTCGGCAAGGCGCAGCATCCGGGCGACGGGCAGGGCAACTTCAGTGTACTGGCCGGCTTCGGCGACCTGAATTCGGATCGCTTCAACGTCACCGCGGCCGCCAGCTATTACCGCGATTCGGGCTCGACGCTCGGCGATCGAGACATGACGTCGGCGCAAGACTTCACGCAATATCCCGGCGGACTGGCAGCGCCGCTCGGGCCGAACCAGCAATCGTACTGGTCGCTGGCGGACGGCTCCAAGGTGCCGCTTTCGCCGTGCCCGCCGGGCAGCAAGACGAACGCGACCAATTGCACGTACAACCCGGCCGCGTCGACGTCGCTCGTTCCGTCCACGACGCGCCTGAACGCGAAGGTGCGCGCCACCTTCAAGATCGACGACAACACGCAGGCCTATGCGGGCTTCTGGGTGAGTCGCGATGAAACCGTCCAGTTGCAGGGACCGGCGTCGATCTCGAGCACGACGAACGTCTACAACCCTTCGACCGGGTCCGTTTCGCCGCTGCCGCGCACCGTACCGGTGAGCAATCCTTATAACCCGTTCGGCGTGCCGACGGCGATCAACCTGACCTTCCCGGGCAACGTCGTGAGGGCGGACACGGTATCGACGTTCTGGATGGCGAACACGGGCGTCAAAGGCTCGCTCGACGCGGGCAGATTCGGCGCGTGGGACTGGTCGGCCGATTACGGCCACTCGCAGAGCACCGTCGATACGACGTATCGCAACCGGATCAACGCCGCGGGCCTCGAGAACATGCTCGCGAACGGCACCTATAACTTCTCGAACCCGGCCTCCACGCCAAACGGCCTGAACGGCGTTTTCACGGACGACGATCAGCAGGCCATCTCGAAGGTCGACAGCGTGACGGCCAAGGCCTCGACGTCGAATCTCTTCACGCTGCCCGGGGGCCCGGTCGGCCTGGGCCTGGGCACCGAGTTCCGCCACGAATCGTCGACGATCAATCCGCAGACGCTCGCGTCGCAGGGCGTATCCGCACCGGCGAACGTGCAGACGGTGGAGGGTTCGCGCAACGTCGCCGCCGCGTTCTACCAGGTCGACATTCCGATCCTGCATAATCTGACGTTCACGCAGGCGGGCCGCTACGATCACTACAGCGACTTCGGTGGGGCGTTTTCGCCGAGCTTTGCGCTGCGTTTCCAGCCGGTGCAAATGCTGACGACGTATGCATCGTACAGTCGCGGCTTCCGCGCGCCGACCCTCGTCGAAAACTCGCAGGCCGTCTATCTCTCTCACCAGAACCTCGTCGATCCGAACGATCCGAGCGGTGTGCCGACCAAGCACTTCACGACGGAGCAAGTCGCGGGCAATCCGAATCTTCAGCCGGAGCACACGAAGAACTACAACATCGGCTTCCAGCTTTCGCCCGATGCGATGACCGATATCGGCGCGGCGTTCTACAAGGTCCGCATCGACGGCGTCATCGGCACCGACGATCCGAACGCGGTGCTCGTCGCCAACGATCCCTCCCGCGTCGTGCGCAACGCCGACGGGTCGGTGCGTTACCTCGTTCAGCATTTCGTGAACCTCGGTGCGCTCGATACCGATGGCTTCGATCTCAACTTCCGCAAAGCGCTGCGCACCAAGTACGGCACGTTCACGCTCGCAGGCGACTGGACTTATGTGTGGCACTTCAAGCTGCACAGCCCCGGAACCGCACCGCAGGACTTCGCCGGCAACAACCTTGCGCTGCTGCAGCCGTTCGGCGCGAGCAACCCACGCTGGAAGGGCAATACGAGCCTGAGCTGGGACTACCGGCAGCTGACCACCACGCTGACCTGGCAATACACCGGGCCCTATACGAACGCCGTGGCCGCGGAATTCGGCGACGGCGGTACGGGATCGGTGGCGTCGTACAGCCAGTTCAACCTGATGTTCAACTATCGCGGCTTCAAGCATTGGACGATTTACGGCGGCATCACGAACCTCTTCGACAAGAAACCGCCGTTCGACGTCGAGTGGCAAGCCGTGCCCGACATCACTGGCTATGACCAGTCGCTCTACACGGATCTCGGCCGCTTCTTCCAGATCGGGGCGACGTACCGGTTCTGACGGCGAGGAGGCCGCCAAGCGGCAACCGGTCCCGGCGCGCGGCCCGCGCCGGGACGACGAAGAATGAGCGCATCGGTTCCTGCGAGGATCAGCGGTGGAGGGTTTGAACGCGAAGGCGCTCGGCCAGCAGCACCTCGTGCAGTCGATCTTTGTTATTTGACATAATCAACATTATCGACATTTTTTGTTGTAGCAGCCATATCCTAATGTCGTGTTCTGGCTATTTACAGATGTCGTGTTTTTGACTGCTGGCATGCTGGCGGCGGTTTGAACTGCCGGAGCGCATCGTGAGCCAACCTGGACTGATCACCATGAAAATCGACTGAACGTCCTGCCAACGACGTTGCAGCGAAGGCAACACCGTGGTTCGCGAATCTGGCTTCCGGGGCGAATCGCTACACGATACCGTTGTACTGAACGCTTACCCTTCAACGGAGCACATCATGCGATCGAGGATTTCATTTCCCGCGATTCTATGCACTTCAGCGGCACTAGCGGTCATCCCGGCGACCGCCAGCGCGGCGCCGTTCACCATCACGGTCGATGATCTCAGTCACGGGCATTTTACGAACGAACACGTGTATGGAGGCTTTGGCTGTCGCGGTCAGAACGTTTCGCCGCGCATTTCGTGGACTCACGTTCCGCGCGGCACGAAGAGCATCGTCGTCACAATTTTCGACCCCGATGCGCCGACCGGCGGGCTCGGCTGGACCCACTGGGAGATCGTCAATATTCCACCTTCGGAGTCGTCGATCGAAAAAGGCGCTTCCGGCAATCCGAAATTCCTGCCGGTGGGCGCTGTCGAGACGTTGACGGACTTTGGCGAATCCGGATACGGCGGGCCCTGCCCGCCTCCGGGGGCGTCGCATCGATATGTCGTGACGGCGTCGGCCTTGGACGTGGCAAAAATTGACGTGGCGCCGGCGGCGAGTCCTGCACTCGTCGCCTATCAGATGCACGGGAAAGTCATCGCTCAGGCGAAATACGTCGCCCGATATCGTCGCGCCTTGACTCACGATTGATGGTTGTCATTACGCCAATGACATTCCACCATCACTAGAAATTGCGCGCCACGCCGACCATGAACATGTCCTGGTCCTTGTCGTTGCCGGTTGCGACACGATTGAAGCGCAAGCTCGCCGCCCACTCGTTCGTGATCCGATAGGCCACTTGCGCGCTGAGCAACGCATTGAGTCGTGTCGTGCCGGAAACGTCGTTCCGATCCCGCGAGAGATACGGACCGACGCCTGCCGAAAGCGTCCATTTGCTCGTGACCGGCGCGACGTACCACAATTGCGCGGCCACGCCTCGGCGGCCGGCCACGCCATTGTTGCCTTCATAGATGAAGCTCGCCGAATAGGCCCACGCATTGCCGAGCGGCCGCTTGACTTCGACCATGTATCCCTTTTCGATCGGCACTCGAGGACGGTTCGTCTGCGACGTCCCGGCCCAAACGCCGACCTGCGTCTTGCCGTCCGAAAACACCGGGCCAGGAGCGCCGCCGAAATCCGAGCCGATACCGAAGAGCACCGCGTCGGAATTGAATCCGCCAATCATCTGGACGTGGTTGTACTGCAGCTTGAGGAAGAAGCGGTTGGGAACGACGTAATACCGCACCGCTGCCGACGCACGCACGCCCCAGCGCTTTTCATTGCGTGGCTGGTCGTCGACATGTGTCGTGTCCATGCTGAAATACGGGCCCGCCGAAAATTCGAGCGCCACACGACTGCCGAGCGGCCAACGGAACGAACCCAAGGCCGCGAAACCGTCACGGTGGTGATCCAGCGGATGCCCTTCGTTCAAATAGGCAAGATAAGACGGAGAGGTAGTCATTCAAGACGTCGCCGAAGCCGACTTCGTACGCACGCCAATGCATGTCGCCGCCCTCGGTCGCGCGTCCGTCGCCATACACCGCATAGGCGTTGAGCGTTCGCTCCGATGATTTGGGCCCGCTCGGTGAGCTCGAAGGACCGTCCTCGGCGTGCGCGTGTACCGGGCACGACAGTATTGTCAGACCAGCGATCGAGCTTGCGAGGACGAAGCGCGAACGGATGCGACGGCATTGTCCCATTTGGACACCCCCTCACCTTGGTCACCGCGATTTCGTGGAGAAGTTGATAGCGATTATAGGCGGCGTCCGGTCAGGCGGCTGACATGCATCGCATGCCGACATCGGGCAGGCGCATCGACGACGAAGCCATCGACGATGCAACCGCTCGCCTGCTCGCCCGTCGTTCCCGCGAGCCGCGCGGCGATGTCGCAAACCGTTCGCGGAACGCGCGGCTGAAATGCGGCATGTCGTTGATCCCGCCGCAACGCGACGCCCCTTTTTGTCTACATAGATCAGGCTCGTGTCGCCCTCTCCCGATCCCGCCAAACCGCTCATTCACCCTGCAACTACCACTACTGCCAGTACCTGCGCTGTCCCTGCCCCCTTACCCTTGTCGTCATCGCTGGCGCGCCGTCGAAGGCCGCGCCGCTTCGACCGGAGACACGACAGATGCCATTCGACTGGACACAGGAACAGCACGCGACACGTGCGCGCTTTCGCGATATCGGCGCGGAGATCGCCGCGGCCGTGGAGCAGGACGGCCGCACGCCGGCCGAATTCGACGAGGCCGGCTGGACGCGGCTCGGGCACGAAGGACTGTGGGACATGATCGTGCCCGACACGTATGGCGGCGACGGTCACGGCTGGTGGCATTTTTCCGCGGCGCTCGAAGGGCTTGCGTCGTCGATCCGCCGCCCGGCGCTGCTGCTGTCGGTGATCGCGCAGGCCGGCATGGTGCGCGCACTCGAGCGCCATGGCACGGCGGCGCAGCAGGACCGCTATTTCGGCGCGATCCTGCGTGGCGAACTGAGCGCGACCGCGATTGCCGAGCCGGGCACCGGCACCGACGTGCGCAGCATCGCGACGACGCTCGCCGAGCACGGCGACGGCTACCGGCTGACCGGCAGCAAATTCAATATCGCGCATGCGCCGCTCGCGCGCTTCATTCTCGTCGTCACGCGCATCGAAACGCCGGGCCGGCGCAACACCGCGCTCGTCATCGTCGATCGCGATCAGCCGGGCATGACGGTAGCCCCGCCCGACCGCAAGCTCGGCCTCGAAGACTTGCCCACCGGTGCGCTGCATTTCGACGACTGTCCGATCACGCGCGGCCAGTTGCTCGGCGAACCGGGCGCCGGGCTCGGCAACCTGATCGACATCATCTCGCTCGGCCGTCTCTATTACGGCCTCGTCGCGGCGCAGGTGACGGCGCCCTATCTGCGCGATGCGATCGGCTATTGCCGCGAGCGACGCAGCTTCGACAGCACGATCGATGCCCACCAGTACGTGCAGCGCCGCCTCGTCGACCTGCAGATCGGCATCGAGCGCGGCACGTGGCTCGCGCGTGGCGCGCTCGCACAGTTGCTGACGGATCACCCGCAGGCGTTGATGACGTGCTCGATCGCGAAGCTGGTCGGCGCACAGGATCTCGTCGACGGCGCGATCGGTCTCGTGCGGCTGTACGGCAGCCTCGGCTATCAGGCCGGGCCCGTGGCCGCGTTCGCGGCGGACGCGCTGGGCTTCATGAGCGTCGGCGGCACCGAGGAAATGCATCGCAAGAACATCTTCAACCAGATGATGCGCGCCGGCTGAGTGCCCGCGCCATCGCCACGCGCACCCCGCGCCCTACAGGAAACCACGCATGACACCGACGAACCGACGCCCTTCCCGCCTGCGCCGCTCCTGGCTGTTTCTCGCCGGCGCCGATCACGATGCGCTCGTTGACGGCACCGCGAGCGGCGCGGATGTGCTGATCCAGGAACTCGAAACCTTTACGCCTCCCGACCGGCGCCCGGCCGCGCGCGAACTGAGCGAGCGGGTGCTCGCCGGCTGGCGCGACGCCGGCGTGCTGGCGTCCGTACGCGTGAATCCGCTCGACGCGGGCGGCATCGACGACCTGCGCGCCGCGATGCGCGGCCGCCCGGACATCGTGATGATGTCGTACGTCGCGACGCCCGAGCAGGTCGTCGCGCTCGACGAAGCCGTCACGCGCTTCGAGCGCGAATACGACATCGCGCCCGGCTCGACCGAACTGGTGCCGAACGTCGAGACGACGCTCGGCCTCGTGAACACGATGGCGATCGCGCGCTCGAGCCCGCGCGTGTCGGCCGTGCTCGTCGCGACCGAGGACATGGTGGCCGACATGGGTGCCGAGCGCACCCGTGCGGGCCGCGAGCTCGACTACGTGCGCTCGCGCTTTCGCGTCGAATGCGCGGCGGTCGGCGTAACCGCGATCGACTGCCCGTACAGCTATGCCGACAACGAAGGCGCGGAGCTCGACATGCGCGTGTCGCGCGGCCTCGGCTACCAGGCGAAAGCGATCGTCAACGCGCAGTTCGTGCCGGTCGTCAATCGCGTGCTGACGCCGACGGCCGATGAAGTCGCTCTCGCCCGCCGCGTGATCGACGCGTTCGATCACGCGCGGCGTACCTCCGGCGGCCGCCGTGTAGCCGCCGCCGTCGTCGACGGCTTCCTCGCGGAAGTCCCCGACTATCTCGCCGCGCATCGGCTGATCGCCCGCGCGACGCAATTCGGCATCGCATGAGGGTCGCCATGGATACGATCGCCACGCGCCTGAAGGCGCTGAAAACCCTCGCGCATGCCGCGCCGCACGTGCCGGCCGACAACTGGGCCGCCACGCCGCACGCGCAGTTCGAACGCTGGCTCGACGAGGCCGTGACGGCGGGCGCGCTCGAACCGCAGGTGACGACGCTGTCGACGGTCCGCCCGGACGGACGGCCCGATGCACGTTCCGTCGTGCTGCTGAACCTCGACGCGCGCGGCTGGCATTTCGCGGCGAACGCGCGCAGTCCGAAGGGGCGCCAGCTCGCGAACCTGCCGTTCGCGGCGCTGACGTTCTACTGGCCCGCGATCGCGAGCCAGATCCGGCTGAGCGGCCCGGTCGAGCGCTTGCCCGACGCCGAAGGCCATGCCGATTTCGCGAGCCGCCCCGAGCGGTCGCGCGCGAGCATCCTGGCGGGACGGCAAAGCGAACGGCTCGACGATCCGGCCGACCTGACGCGTGCGATCGACGCGCAGCTCGAACGGCTGGCCGCCGATCCGGCGCTCGTGTCGGACGACTGGCACCTGTATACGCTGGCGCCGGACGATGTCGAGTTCTGGCGGGCCGACAGTTCGCGCCGTTTCGCGCGGCAGGCTTATCGCCGCGCCGGCGAGCGCTGGGAGCGGTGCGCGCTATGGCCGTGAAGCGTGACGAACCGCCGTCGCTGCCGCGCGACGGCATGCATGACCGCCTGCACGACGACACGCGGCTCGCGCACGCGGGCCGCGACAGCGCCGCATGGCACGGCTTCGTCAATCCGCCCGTCTACCATGCGTCGACCGTGCTCAGTCCGACGGTGTCGGATCTGCTGAACCGCACGCAGCCGTATATCTACGGCCGTCGCGGTACGCCGACGACGGACGCGCTCGAGCGCGCGGTGACGAGCCTCGAAGGCGGCGCCGGCGCGGTGCTGTGCCCGTCGGGCCTGTCCGCGTGCACGCTCGCGCTGCTGTCGTGCCTGACACCCGGCGACCATCTGCTGATGACCGCATCGGTCTACGGCCCGGTGCGTCACGCATGCGAAGGCGTGCTGGCGCGGCTCGGCGTCGAGACGACGTGGTACGACGGCAGCACGCCCGTCGCAGCCGCGTTTCGTCCGAACACGCGCGCGCTGTACGTCGAGGTGCCCGGCTCCTACACGTTCGACATGCACGACATCCCTGCCCTCGTGCGGCTCGCGCACGCGCACGGCGCGCAGGTCATCGCGGACAACAGCTGGGCCACGCCGCTGTTCTTTCAGCCGCATGCGTTCGGGATCGACGTGTCGATCCAGGCCGGCACCAAGTATCTGGTCGGACACTCGGATGCGATGCTCGGCACGGTGTCGGCCAACGCGCGCGCGTGGCCCGCGCTGAAGCAACTGCATGGCGATCTCGGACTGTGCGCGGGCCCCGACGACGTGTATCTCGCGCTGCGCGGGTTGCGCACGCTCGGCGTGCGGCTGCGGCAGCACCAGCGCAACGCGCTCGCCGTCGCGAGCTGGCTCGAACGGCGTCCCGAGGTGCAGCGGGTGCTGTATCCGGCATTGCCGGCCGACGATGGCCACGCTCTGTGGCGCCGCGATTTCCGCGGCGCGTCGGGGCTGTTCTCGATCGTGCTGCAGCCGGCGCCCGCGCACGCGATCGACGCGTTTCTCGATCACCTGACGCTGTTCGGGCTCGGCTATTCGTGGGGCGGCTACGAGAGCCTCGCGCTGCCGTTCGAGCTGGACGCGCACGGCCTCGCGGCGCGCTGGCCGTCCGGTAGCCGCGGCGTGCGCCTGCACATCGGGCTCGAGGATGCGGACGACCTGATCGCCGATCTTGCGGCGGGCCTCGACCGCTACGCGGCATGCGCGTCGATCGCCGCTTGCGAGGATGCCGCGCGATGCTGACCGTCTGGGGCCGCCGCACGTCGTTCAACGTGCAGAAGGTGTTGTGGCTCATCGGCGAGCTCGGCCTGCCTTACCGGCATATTGCGGTCGGCGGCGAGCATGGCTCGCTGCAGACGCCCGCGTTCGCGGCGCTGAATCCGACCTGCCGGATTCCGGTGATCGACTGGGACGGCGACGTCGTGTGGGAGTCGCACACGATCCTGCGCTATCTTGCCGCGCGCGTGCCGAACAATCCGTTCTGGTGCCGCGATACGTTCGCCCGTTCCCGCGCGGAGCGCTGGATGGACTGGTCGCAGACCGCGCTCGAACCCGACGTGATGACCGGCTTGTTCTGGGCGCTCGTGCGAACGCCGCCGGAGCGGCGCGACGAGGCGATCGTGCGCGACAAGGCCGCGCGTAGCGCGACGCATTACCGGCTGCTCGACCGGCTGCTGTCGACCCAGCCGTTTCTCGGTGGCGCGTCGCCGGGCCTGGCCGACATTCCGGCCGGCGCGACGCTGTTCCGCTATTTCTCGCTCGACGTCGAGCGGCCGCCGTTGCCGCACGTCGAGGCCTGGTACGCTCGCCTGCGCCGACGGCCCGCCTATCGCGAACAGGTGATGGTGTCGTTCGACGCGTTGCGCGGCCAGCCGGGCTGACCTTCTACCGACCACCCGACATGACGCACTCCACCCTTCGTCCGATCCTGATCGTGCTGCATCGCGAACAGTCGA
This sequence comes from Burkholderia sp. BCC1047, assembly GCF_902833155.1. Taxonomy (NCBI): domain Bacteria; kingdom Pseudomonadati; phylum Pseudomonadota; class Betaproteobacteria; order Burkholderiales; family Burkholderiaceae; genus Burkholderia; species Burkholderia sp. BCC1047. The sequence continues at coordinate 218,513 of NZ_CADFEH010000007.1, forward strand.
GCCCCGGCCGGATCGGCCGGCTGCTCGCCGCTCGCGGCCATCCGCTCGACATCCGCCGCCCGCCGCTCGGCGATCCGTTGCCGGCGACGCTCGCCGACCATGCGGGCGCCGTGGTGTTCGGCGGGCCGATGAGCGCCAACGACGGCGATCGCTGGATCCGCGACGAGATCGACTGGATCGGTGTGCCGCTGCGCGAGGCGGCGCCGTTTCTCGGCGTCTGCCTCGGCGCGCAGATGATGATTCGCCATCTGGGCGGCAGCGTGAACGCACATCGCGACGGGCGCGCGGAAATCGGCTACTGGCCGATCGCCGCGACGCCGGCCGGCCGTCGGCTCGGTTCATGGCCGTCGCACGTGTACCAGTGGCATCGCGAAGGCTTCGAGCGCGTGGCCGGGCTCGAGATCCTCGCGACCGGCGAGCATTTCGAGAACCAGGCCGTCCGTTACGGGCCGCGCGCGTACGGCGTCCAGTTCCATCCGGAAGTGAGCTATTCGATGATGCGGCGCTGGAGCACGGCGGCCGCGCACAAGCTGACGGTGCCCGGCGCGCAGGATCTGGCGACGCAGGCCAGCGAAGGGTGCCGGCACGACCGCGCGACGGCCGCGTGGCTCAGCGCGTTTCTCGACCGCTGGCTCGACGAGACGCCGGCGTCAGGTCGGCACCGTCACGTCGGAGATGCTGATCAACCCCCACTCGACCGCGCGCAGCACGGCTTCGTGCCGACGTGACACGTTGAACTTGCGGCGGATGTTCATGAAGTGGAAGTTGATGCACGACTCGGTCACGTTCAGGATGTGGCCGATTTCCCACGAGGTCTTGCCGGCCGCATGCCAGCGCAGGCATTCGACCTCCCGCCGGCTGAGGCGCGGCACGCTGTCGGGCGGTGCGTGGCAGCGCGCGCCGGCGATCGCTTCGCAGGCGATGTCGCGCAACAGCGTGAGCGCCGCCAGATGCCGGTCGCAGCGCTCGCACGTGGTGGCGAGATCGTCCGCGCTCGCGCACGACAGCATGCCGACCTCCCCCTTCGGGCCGCGCACGGGCAGCACGACGCCGCTGCGCATGCCGTACGCGGCCGCCGCTTCGTAGCATGGCCGTTGCCCGGCCAGCCCGAACAGCGCGCCGTCCCAGACGAGCGGCAGCGCCGAACGGAAGCAATGCTGCAGCATCGGGTCGATGCGGTCGAACTGCCGCTGCCGGTACAGCGCCGTCCAGCCCGGCACGCCGCTGCTCCACTTGCGCGCGAGATCGAACGACGCGCCGGCGAACGGCAACACGATCAGCACGACCTTGTCGAACCCCATGTCCGCGGCCGCGTCGGTCATCCTCTGCCATGACGCGTCCGTGTCTCCGGGTACCAACCATTTCAGACAATCCAGTCCTTTCATCAGTTGCTCCGAGAAACCCCGTCCCTCAGGACGGGGAGGAAAGGAGCGCCGCCGTTTGACAGCGACATTCCACCGTTAAAATGGCCGGCATGATCTTTGTCTACCGCTACCGGGTGAAATCGCTCAACGGACTGCTCAACAAGCAGAGCCGTGTGGTGAACTACGTCTGGAACTTCTGCAACGACACGCAGAAGCACGCGCTCAAGTGGGGCAAGAAATGGCCGACAGGATTCGACCTGAACGTGCTGACGACGGGGAGCAGCAAGGAACTCGATATCCACTCCGGCACGATTAACGCGACGTGCGAGCAATACGCGAAGTCGCGCAGTCAGCACCGTCGGCCGTACCTGCGTTATCGCGGCAGGAAGTCGCTGGGCTGGGTGCCGCTGAAGGGGCGTGATTTGAAGCGCGAGGGCGACGCGTTCCGCTTCGCCGGCAACACCTTTCGCGTGTTCAACAGCCGACCGCTTCCCGAAGGCAAGATCAAGGACGGGACCAACTTTGCGCGGGATGCACGCGGCAACTGGTTTCTCAACATCGTGATCGAGATGCCGGATGTTCCGGCCCGACCTATCCGTTCCGGCGTCGGCATCGATCTCGGCCTGAAAGACTTCGCCACACTTTCGACTGGCGAGAAACTGCCCAATGACCAGTTCGGTCGACGAGCGGCGGAAAAGTTGGCGAAAGCGCAACGGGCGCGAAAGCACAAGCGGCATATCGCGAAGCTGCACGCCAAGGTCGCGAATGCCCGCGCCGACTTCCAGCACAAGCTCGCGCTCGATCTGGTGCGGCGTTTCGATTACATCGCGGTCGGAAACGTGTCGGCCGCGAAGCTCGCCAGAACCAGGATGGCGAAGAGCGTCTACGACGCATCCTGGTCGTCCTTCCGAAACAAGCTCCGCTACAAAGCGATCGCGCACGGGGCCACGTTCGAGGAAGTCGACGAAAGCGGTTCGACCCAGTCCTGTTCGTCGTGCGGATCGAAAGACAGCACGACGCGGCCGAAAGGTGTCGCGGGACTGCGAATAAGGGAATGGACGTGCAGTAGCTGTGGTGTCGAGCATGATCGAGATACCAACGCTGCGTTGAACATTCTCCGATGCGGACGTGCATCGCCAGGTGTGGGAATCCTCTCCCTTTAGGGAGAGGTGGACGTCAAACAAGCCACCCCGTTTATTCGTTTGAATCTGCAATCAGGCGGACTTGCGCAACCGGTTCGAGGCGTTGCGCGCGAACGGGCCGCGCTAGACCGCCTCCGTCAAGCGTCGCCGACCGGCCTGCTTCGCGTCGTCGAGCGAAGCCGTCACGTCGAACGGAATCCCGAACGCCTTTTCGATGCCGGCCGCGTTGGCGATGGCCGCTTCACGCTCGCGCGGGTCCGGTTCGACCGACACGAGCGCGCGGCAGACCGCGGCGAGCGCGGCGCGGTTCTGCTTGAGCCACATGCCGCGCTCCTTGCGGTCGTCGTGCTGCTCGTCGGGCCGGGCCGGCGGGAAGATCATGACAAACGGCTCGCCGTGCCGCATCAGCGCGTGCATGTCGTCGAGCCAGCGCTGCGCGTAGCCGGCGGATGCGATCGCATCGTTGCGCACGACGACGAGCGGAAATTCCGTGACGTCGAACACGGCGAGCGCCGCCAGTGCGGACGGCGCGTTTTCAGCGTGGTGGGTAGGCATCGGGTCAATCTCCATCGAATTGAACAGCATGGGTCGGAACGGGCCGCGCGGCGCCCGCTTCATCGTTTCGCGCCGGCGCCGGGGCCAAACGGCGGGCGGGTGAGCCACACCACCGCGATCACCGCGAGATACACGCAGCCGAGCGCGAACGACACGTCGTTGAACGAAATCTGGTAGGCCTGCGCGTCGACCAGGTTGCCGAGCAGCGTCGCCGCGCGTTGCGGATCGCCGCCGCCGAGTTGCGCGAGTTCGGCGCGAACGGCTGGATCGAACTTGCTCAGGTGCTCGCTGAGCTGCGCGTAATGCAGGATCGCGCGCCGGTCCCACAGGAACGACGTGATCGACACGGCGAAGCTCGCGCCGAGCGTGCGCAGGAACGTGGACAGGCCGGAGCCCGCGGCGATCTCGTCCGGCTTCAGGTCGGACAGCAGGATGCTGTTGATCGGCATGATGAACAGCGCGAGGCCGAGGCCCTGCAGCAGCTGGATCAGCGCGATGTGCGTGAAGTCGACGTCGGGCACGAAGCCCGCGCGCAGGAACGACGACGTGCCGAGGATCGCGAACGCGCAGCACACGAGCACGCGCATGTTGAAGCGCGGCGCGTACTTGCCCATGAACGGCGTCATCAGCACGGGGATCACGCCCATCGGCGCGACGGCCAGCCCCGCCCAGAACGCCGTATAGCCGAGGGTGCGCTGCAGCCATTGCGGCACGATCACGTTGACCGCGAAGAACGCCGAGTACGCGAGCACGAGCGTCAGCGTGCCGGCCGCGAAGTTGCGATGCTTGAACAGCCGCAGGTTCACGATCGGGTTCGGCTCGTTGAGCTCCCAGATCAGGAACAGCGCGATCCCGAACGCGGCGACCACCGACATCACGACGATGAACGTCGAGTTGAACCAGTCGGCTTCGTTGCCCTTGTCGAGCACGATCTGCAGCGCGCCGACGCCGACCACGAGCGCCGCGAGACCGACATAGTCGACGCGCGCGGCAACCGTCGTCTCGACGCGCGCGCGCATCTGCGCGAACACGCACATCGCGGCGAACACGCCGATCGGCAGATTGATCAGGAACGCCCAGCGCCACGAGTAATGTTCCGTCACCCAGCCGCCGAACACGGGGCCCGCGATCGGCGCGACGACGGTGACCATCGCGATCATCGACAGCGCGAAGCCGCGCCGCTGCGGCGGGTAGATCGACAGCATCAGCGCCTGGGTGGTCGGGATCATCGGCCCGGCCACGAGGCCCTGCAGCGCGCGGAACGCGACGAGCTGCGGCAGGTTTTGCGCAAGGCCGCACAGCAGCGACGCGAACGTGAACGCCAGCGTCGCCCACACGAACAGCCGGACCTGCCCGACGCGCTTCACGAGAAACCCGGTCAGCGGCAACGCGATCGCATTGCTGACCGAGAACGTCGTGACGACCCATGCGCTCTGCGTGGTGCTGACGCCGAAGTTGCCGGCGATCGTCGGCAGCGACACGTTCGCGACGGTGCCGTCGAGCACCTGCATGAACACCGCGAGGGCGAGGCCGAACGTCGTCAGCGCGACGCTCGACGGACGAAAGCCGGCGTCGGCGGCCGGCATCGGGCCGCTCATCGCACACGCTCCGCACGCACGGCCGCCGGCAGATTCGCATGCACGACGTCGGCGATCAGGCTGTCGGCGCGCGCGAGCTCGTCGCGGTACACGTCGGTCCGGAACACCGGCGCATCCTGCGCGCGATGCGACAGCATCGCACCGCTGCGGTCGTGCTGGTCGACGCGCGCATGCATCGACAGGCCGATGCGCAGCGGATGCGCGTCGAGTTGCGACGGGTCCGTCAGTTCGATGCGCACCGGCAAGCGCTGCACGATCTTGATCCAGTTGCCGGTCGCGTTCTGCGCGGGCAGCAGCGAGAACGCGCTGCCGGTGCCGACGCCGAGGCTCTGCACGCGGCCCGTATAACGCACGGTGTCGCCGTACAGGTCGGCGGTCAGCTCGACCGGTTGGCCGATCCGCATGTGTTCGAGCTGCTTTTCGGTGAAGTTCGCGTCGACCCACAGCTCGCGCAGCGGCACGACCGCGAGCAGCGGCACGCCCGGCGACACGCGTTGCCCGACCTGCACCGTGCGCTTCGCGACATAGCCGGTGACGGGCGCGACGATGTCGGTGCGCGCACGGGCCAGATAGGCGGCGCGCAGCCGCGACGCCGCGGCCTGGACGTCGGGATGCGACGCGACCGCGGTGTCGTCGACGAGCGCCTTGCTCGTCTGGTGCTGTTCGGTCAACGTCGCGAGCGCGCTTTGCGCGGCGGCGTACGCGCTTTGCGCGGACGTCAGCGTGTCGAGCGCATGCGCGAGCTCCTCGCGCGAGATCGCGCCGGAGCGGCCGAGATCCTCGCGGCGCCGATAGTCGGCTTTCGCCTTGTCGAGCGCGGTGCGCCGTGCGTCGAGGTCGGCGCGCGCGCCGTCGATGCTGTTCGCGAGCCCGCGCTCGTTGCTGTACAGGCCGCGCACCTTGCGCACCGTGGCCGCGAGGTCGGCCTGCGCGGCCGCGAGCGCGATCTGCGCATCGCTCGCGTCGAGACGGACGAGCGGCGTGCCGGCGCGAACGAGGTTGCCGTCGTCCGCGTCGATCGACACGACGGTGCCCGTCACCTGCGGCGTCAATTCGACGACGTTGCCTTGCGCGTACGCGTTGTCGGTGGACTCGTACCAGCGGCCGACGATCCCGTACCAGATGCCCCAGCCGACGATGCCGAGCGCGAACACGGCGACGAGCGCGCGCACGAGGTGCTTGCGTCGTGCGGGCGGCGGCGTGGCCGGTGCGGCGCCGCCCGGCGCCGGTTGCGTGCGGGCGTCCGCCCCGCCCGGCGCGCGCGGCGCACCGGTGTGGTCGGCCGACGGGGGCTGGCGGGCGCTGGCGGGATCGGCGGTTGCGGGCCGCGCGGGAGTCTGCAGGGTGTTGTCGCTGCTCATGGTTCGATGTCAAGGACGGTGGGAAGGAGTGGCGGCGAGCGCGACGTCGTCCGGCTCGGCATGGAAGCCGCCGCCGAGCGCGGCGACGAGCTGCAGCGACTGGTCCGCGCGCTGGGCGCGCAACGCGGCGACTTCGCGACTCGCGATCAACAGCTGCTGGCGTACGACGAGCGCGTCGAGGTAGCTGCCGACGCCGGCCCGGTAGCGCGCGTCCGCGAGCCGCCATGCATCGGTGGCGGCGTCGAACGCGCGCTGCTGCGCGTCGGCCTGCACCGCGAGCGAATGCAGCCGGTGCAGATCGTCGGCCACCTCGCCGATCGCGCCGATCAGCGTCTTGTTGTAGCCGGCGACCGCGACGTCGTATTGCGCGTCGCGCTTGCGCAGCACGCCGCGCCGTTCGCCGCCGTCGAAGATCGGCAGGCTCACGGCCGGGCTGGCGTTGTAGGTGCGCGAGGCGGCCTGGAACAGCGATGCGCCGCCGCGCGTCGCTAGACCGATCAGCGCGGTGAGACTCACGTCGGGCAGGAAGTCCGCGCGAGCGGCCGCGACGTTGCGGCTCGCGGCTTCCACGCGCCAGCGTGCGGCGACGAGATCGGCGCGCCGGCCGAGCAGCGCGGCCGGCAGGTCGGCCGGCACCGCGAGCACGGCGGTGGGCAGCGGCGCGGGCCGGACGAGCGCGAGGCCGCGATCGGGGCCTGCGCCGAGCAGGATCGCGAGCGCGATGCGCGCGCTGTCGATCGCCTGCGCCGCGCGTGCCTGCTCGCGCATCGCGGCCGCGACTTCGCTTTCGGCCTGACGCTGCTGCGCGACGTTGTCGATGCCTTTCGTGACACGTTGCCGCGTCAGCGACAACGCTTCGTCGGCGCGGTCGTATTCGGCCCGCGCGACGTCCTGCTGATCGAACGCATAGGCGAGATTCACGTAGGCGCGCGCGACGTTGACGGACAGCAGCACGCGCGCGGCCCGTGCATCGATTTGCGCGGCCCGCGCTTCGCCGAGCGCGGCTTCCCACGCGGCGCGGCGGCCACCCCACAGATCGAGATCCCAGCTCAGGCCGAGATTGATCTCGCGCGTGTGGCTGAAGACACCGCCGCCCTCGCCCGTCGAGAACTGCGTGGCGGACGTGCGTTCCCCTTTCGCGCCGGCGCGGCCGACGAGGTGCGGCAGCCGGGCGGCCTGCGCTTCGATCACGAGCGCCTGCGCTTCGCGCGCACGCGCATCGGCGGTCGCGAGATCCGGGTTGCCGGCAAGCGCTTCGTCGATCAGCGCATTCAGTTGCGTATCGTTCAGCGCAACCCACCAGTCGGCGGCCGGCCAGTCGGCGGCCGGCGCCTGCGCGAGGCTGCGCGATGCGGCGAGCGTATCGGCGCCGCGCAGCGTGCCGGCGGGCGTGAGCCCGTCGCGGCTCGCGCAGGCGCCGAGCATGGCGAGCACGACGGCGACGGCCAGTCGCGACAGGACGCGCGGCGCGACGGCATCGCGCGGCGGCGGAGCAAGTACTGCATGCATCGCATTCCTCGGATTCGTTTGAGTTTGAATACGACACGCATTGTTGGACGCTCCCCGGCAAAGCTGATAATGTTGTTTAGACAAAAAATAATGAATTCCGGCCATGCCCATCCGAGACACCTCTCCCGCCCGCGCGGCGCAACGCGCCGACGCCGATCCGAGCGAACGCGCGGACGGCCCGTCGCTGATCGCCGTCTGGGGCGAGGACGACGGCAGCAACACCTACCAGCTCGGCACGCGCGAGGTCGACTGGCACAGCCATCTGCGTGGTCAGGTGTTCTGCGTCGAAAGCGGGTTCGCGCACGTGCGCACGCCGCACGGTTCGTGGCTGCTGCCGCCGCATCGCGCGGGCTGGATTCCGCCGGGCGAGCAGCACAAGGTCAGCATCAGCGGTGCGTTGAGCGGCTGGAGCGTCGTGATCGCACCGGCCGCGAGCCGCCGGATGCCCGACCAGCCGTGCGTGATCGCGATCAGCGAACTGATGCGCGCGCTCGTGCGGCGCGCCGTGTCGTGGGCCGACCAGGACCGGCTCGACCTCGAGCAGGCGCGCATGAGCGTCGTGCTGCTCGACGAGATGCGCCGCGCGCCACACGAACCGCTGCACTTGCCGATGCCGCGCGACCGGCGGTTGCTGCGGATCGCCAACGCGATCCTCGGGCAGCCGCACGACAGCCGGACGCTCGACGCGTGGGCCGAATGGGCCGGGCTGTCCGCCCGCACGCTGAGCCGGCTGTTCGTCGCGGAAACCGGCACGAGCTTCGCGCAGTGGCGGCAGCAGGCGCGGCTCACGCATGCGCTCGAACGTCTGGCGAACGGCGACAGCGTCGCCAACATCGCGGATGCGCTCGGCTATGCGACGCCGAGCAATTTCATCGCGATGTTCCGCCGCGCGTTCGGCGATTCGCCCGCGCATTACTTCGCGAAGCGCAAGCAGCCGTAATGCCGTGCGGCATCGCCCGGCCCCCTATCACCCCTGCCAGTACTGCGCGCGCATCGACGTCGCTATAGTCGCCGTGCGACCGGCCGGTCGGTCGCCCAATGTGACCTGTGGAGGATGTCGATGTCGAACGCCGTCGGATCGGACAACACGCCGATCGTCTCCGAGCAGCAGCTCGCCGATCATCTGGCCGCCGGCTGCAAGCCGGCCGCGCAGTTCCGGATCGGTACCGAGCACGAGAAGTTCGTCGTTTCCCGCGCGACGCACGCGGCTGCGCGTTATGAAGGACCGTCCGGCATCGCCGAGGTGCTGGCGCGGCTGCGCGGCGACGGGACGCCGATCGTCGATGCCGGGCAGACCGTCGGCGTGATCCAGCGCGACGGCGCCGCGATCTCGCTCGAACCGGCCGGCCAGCTCGAACTGTCGGGTGCGCCGCTCGATACGCTGCACGATACGCACACCGAACTGCATGCGCACCTCGCCGCGGCCCGTGCGGCATGCGATCCGCTCGGCCTGCGCTGCGTGCCGCTCGGTTTTCACCCTCACCTGTCGCGCGACGCGCTGCCGTGGATGCCGAAGCAGCGCTACGCGATCATGCGGCGCTACATGCCGCGCGTCGGCACGCGCGGGCTCGACATGATGCAGCGCACCTGCACCGTGCAGGTCAACCTCGATTTCGCGTCGGAAAGCGACATGGCGCGCAAGCTGCGCGTGTCGCTCGCGTTGCAGCCGGTCGCGACCGCGCTGTTCGCGAATTCGCCGTTCCGCGACGGCCGCCCGTCGGGCCTGCTGTCGACGCGCGCCGACACGTGGCTCGACACCGACGCGGATCGCTGCGGCGTGCCGGCGCTGTTCCTGTCGCGCAGCTTCGGCTTCGAGCGCTACGTGAGCTGGCTGCTCGACAACGTGCCGATGTACTTCGTACGGCGCGGCGATCGCTATGCGGACGCGACCGGGCACACGTTCCGCGATTTTCTGCGGCGGCGCATTCCGCATCTCGAAGGCGAGATGCCGACGCTGGGCGATTTCGCGGACCATCTGACCACGGTGTTCACCGAGGTGCGGCTGAAGCGCTATCTCGAGATGCGCGGCGCCGATGCCGGCTCGCCGGACATGATGGTCGCGCTGTCCGCGTTCTGGACCGGCCTGCTGTACGATCCGGCCGCGCTGTCGGAAGCCGAGACGCTCGCTGCCGAGATCGACCGCGGCACGCTGCTCGCGCTGCGTCGCGACGTGCCGCGCACCGGGCTCGACACGCCGGCCGACGGCCGGTCATTGCGCGCGGTGGCGGCCGATGCGCTCGCGATCGCGCATCGCGGCCTGCGCGCGCGGTCGTGCAAGGATGCGGCCGGACGCGACGAATCGATGTATCTCGCGCCGCTCGACGAGATCGTCACCGGCGGGCCGACCCAGGCCGAACACTGGCTGGCCCGCTATCGCGATGCGTGGGCCGGCGACGCGACGCGGATCCATGACGAAGCCGCCATCTGAGCGCGTCGCGCCGGGCCGCTCACGCGCAGCAGGCAAGCAGCGGCTCGTGCGCGAACTCGGCGCCGAGCGGCAGCGCATGGCCGCGTCGCCGGGTACGCACGGCGTGCGCGAGCGTCTCGAACAGCTGCGCGGTATCGGCGAACGACAGGCACGCGTCCGTGATGCTCTGCCCGTAGCGCAGCGGCACGCCCGGCACGAGATCCTGCCGCCCTTCGATCAGGTGCGACTCGATCAGCACGCCGACGATGCGCGTATCGCCGGCCGCCACCTGCGCGGCGACTTCCGCGCCGACGGCGAGCTGGTTCCGGTACTGGCGTCGGCTGTTGCCGTGACTGACGTCGATCATCACGCGCGGGGCGACGTGCGCGGCCGTCATCCGCTCGCAGGCGGCATGCACGGCGGCCGCGTCGAAATTCGGCTCGCGCCCGCCGCGCAGCACGACGTGCGTATGCGGATTGCCGGGCGACGCGCTCGCGCATAGCCGGCCGTCGGCATCGATCGACAGGAATCGGTGCGCGTGCGCCGCCGCGCGCATCGCATCGACGGCGACCTGGACATTGCCGTCGGTGCCGTTCTTGAAGCCGATCGGAATCGGCAGCGACGATGCCAGCTCGCGATGCACCTGCGACTCCACGGTGCGCGCGCCGATCGCGCCCCAGGCGACCAGATCGGCCAGGTAGCGCGGCGACAGCGGATCGAGAAACTCGGTCGCGGCCGGCATCTCCGCGCCGTTGAGGTCGCACAGCAGCGCGCGGGCCGTCTGCAGCCCGACGTCGATCCGGTCGCTGCCGTCGAGCAGCGGATCGTTGATCAACCCCTTCCAGCCGACTGTCGTGCGCGGCTTCTCGAAGTACACGCGCATCACGATTTCCAGCTCGTCCGCGAAGCGCGCGCGTTGCAGCGCGAGCCGTGCCGCGTAGTCGCGCGCGGCGTCGGGATCGTGTATCGAGCACGGGCCGGCGATGACCACGAGCCGGTCGTCCGCGCCGTCGAGCACGTCGACGATCGCGCGGCGGGTCGTATGAACGGTGCGCGACGCGCGCCACGCCGGCGGCAGTGCGCCGGCCAGATCCGCAGGGGACGGCAAGCGCGACACGGCGTCGCGGTTTGTCGTCCAGGCGTTTGCATGCATGGGGACTGCCCTCCTGTCGATAATGAACGGGATTTTTTCACTACAGCGCGACTGTATTGAATGGCGCTTTCGACGCGCAACTAACATATTTATCAGTTTCTCATTCATAACCTTATGAATGAGAAGAATAAGAGTCGGATTCGATAATCGAGGAACCCGGTGCGTGTACGTCTGCGGTGTGCGGAATCACGCATTCATTGGGTTTCATTCGAAAATGGAGTGTGATTCCGCAGAGGGGACTTCAGGCTGGTGCGACTTTCCGCCGCGCGTCGCTATTCGTTCTGATAGTGGCGGCCCGATAGTCGTTCGATTAATTTTCGGATGCCCGAGGGCCATTCGGGCTCGAAAATATAAATCAACCCAGTCATTGCGGAGAGTCACCATGTCGAAACGGCATTACGAAACCCCTATTCACGTCAAGTATCGCGATACGGATTCGATGGGGCATGTGAGCAGCCCCGTCTATTACGACTACCTGCAGCATTCGTATCTCTGCTACATGTTCGACCTGCTCGGCCTGCCCCGCAGCGAGAAACTGCCGCACATCATGGTGAAGACGCAGTGCGAGTACCTCGCGCCCGCGCAATTCGGCGACAACCTGACCATCCGCTCGAGCATCGTGCGCTTCGGCAGCAAGAGCTTCGATCTCGAACACCTGATGGAGCGCGACGACCAGACCATCGTCGCGCGCGGCGTGTCGACGCACGTGATGTTCGATTACGCGAACAACACGACGCTGCCCGTGCCCGACGAATTCAAGACGCGCGTGCTCGAATTCCAGGGATCGCTGTGATGCGTGCGCACCCGTTCGGGAGCGACACGTGAGCTGCGCGGTGGCGCGCGCCCGGCGCCGGATCGGCGCGATCGTGGAGCGGCGGGACGATCGGGCGATCGTGATCGTCCGGCATGCGGCGCAGGCCTTGCTCGAGCCGGCTGCGCTCGAGCGGCACCGTGCGCTCGCGTATCGCCACGAGGACGAGCTGGAGGTGCTGCTGCAGCCGTGCGGTGGCGCGCACGACGGCGTGCGCACGCTGCTCGGCCGGCTGCGGGACGCCGGCGTGGCCGTCGCGCTCGACGCGGCGACGGTCACGCACGATGCGTCGCTGCTCGAATTCGCGAGCTGGGTCACACGGTGTACGACGCCCGACGGCTCGGCGACGGCACCCGACGACGCGGCCGTGCCGGGCGGTGCGCTGCTCTCCGGGCTGGTCGTGCGATGGCGCGATCTGCACGGCAGGTGGCGGCGGCCCGAGCGCGACGCCGGGCCCGAACGCACGCCGCGAACCATTGCGGCGGATGCGGCCGAACACATCGCAGCCGGCGATCCGGACGAGCCGATACTCGGCGCGCTGCTCGACGCCGATGACGCGTCGACCGGCGCGGCGCTCGACACGCTGTCGGACGCAGTGCGCGCGCGACGGATCTGTCTGGCGACGCGGGCGCGCTGGCCGCTCGCGCGACGGCTATGAACACCGCCGTCGCGACGGCCGGCGGGCGCGCGTTTCTGGTCGGCATGATGGGCGCGGGCAAGTCGACGCTTGGCCGCGCGCTCGCGGCTTCGCTCGGCTGGGCGTTCGCCGACAGCGACGACGAGATCGAGCGGCGCATGGGGCGCTCGGTCGCCGCGCTGTTCGACCTGGTCGGCGAAGGCGGCTTTCGGCTGCTCGAAGCGCAGATCGTCGACGAGCTGACGCAGCGCGCGAACGTGGTCGTGGCGACCGGCGGAGGCGCGGTTCTGAATCCGCGCACCCGCGCACGCCTGAGCGAACGCGGCAGCGTGATCTATCTGCATGCGGACCCCGATGTGCTGTGGCGGCGTACGCGCGACGACGCGCGGTGTCGGCCGCTGCTGCAGGCGGGCGAGCCGCGGCAGACGCTCGCCGCGCTGTACCGGATGCGTGACCCGCTGTATCGCGAATGCGCGCACGCGCTGGTGGACACGACCGCACACGACGTCTCGCGCGCAACGGCGGAGGTGTTGACGATGCTGTTTGCGCGGATGAACGCGCCGGCGTGACGGCGCATTCACTTCCCTGCCCTTCGAATCGAGCGCACGTTCGGTGGCCCGCGCGTTTTTGAAACGGCGAGTTTGGTTTATAGACAGTGCTATTGTGATAAGAAAAGTTATCCGGATAGATGCATTGTTTTATCCAACTGCATGTTCCGCGACAGAAGGTTCAGGTCATCAAACCACCGGAAAATCGGTTCCCTCGCGAGCGCTCGCCACGTTTCGACATTCGCGCGCGGCGATCACCTCGCCGAGCGTCCGAACCCTATCGGCCAAGAACCACAGCGGCGAAACCGCATCGTCTACCTGGCGGCCGTGGTTCATTGGGGGCGAAATCGCCTGAAAGCCTTGCCAGGAAAGGCTCAACGCGTTTCAGATACATTGAAATACAAAATATCGCATGCGATTTAATCGAATCCGCTTGACGTGAGCGGCGGCGAGGCGGAAACTGCGTCGCATGCGATCGAATCGCATCTGACACAAACCTCAACTGACGGAGCAAATGATGAGCAAGATCGACAAAGTGCTGTACACGGGCAAGACGCATACGACTTCCGGCGGCCGCGACGGCACGGCGCGCAGTTCCGACGGCCGCCTCGACATCCAGTTGTCGTCGCCGGGCAGCGCCGGCACCGGCACCAACCCGGAACAGCTGTTCGCGGCCGGCTGGTCGGCCTGCTTCATCGGCGCGATGCAGCTTGCGGCGCGTGCCGAGAAGGTGACGCTGCCGGCCGATCTCGCGGTCGACGCCGAAGTCGATCTTGGCACGGCGGGCAACGCGTACTTCCTGCAGGCCCGGTTGAACGTGAGCGTGCCGGGGCTCGAACGCGACGTCGTGCGACGCATCGTCGACGCCGCACACCAGACCTGCCCGTATTCGAAGGCGACGCGCGGCAACATCGACGTCGAGATCCGGATCGCCTGAACGTTGCATCGGGCGGCCGAGCGCCGCCCTCCCGAATTTCCGATTCCTTTTCTATCGAGGTGAAAAATGAAGACCCAATTGATCGCTGCGCTGCTCGTCGCTGTTTCGTCCGCCGTTGCCGCTCCGGCGTTTGCCAATGAAGCCGCCGTGACGCGTGCGCAGGTGCGCGCCGAACTCGCGCAGCTTCAACACGTCGGCTATCCGCTGAACCGCGCGACCGACGCCACCTACCCGAACGATCTGCAGGCCGCGCTGACGCAGATCCACGCCGACGATGCCGTCGCGGCCAACGCATCGGCTGCCGGCTACGGCAGCAACGGCGACACCGCGACGCAATCCGGCCGCCGATATGTCGCAAGCGTGACCGAGCGCTCGGTGTATTTCGGTCACTGAGCACCATGCCGGTACGTGAACCCGAGTCCTTTTATTCCTGATTCCATTTTGTCGAGGTGAATGATGAAAACCCAATTGATCGCTGCCCTTCTCGTCGCCGTTTCCGCTTCTGTCGCCGCACCGGCGTTTGCCGACGCAGCCGTCGTCTCCCGCGCGCAAGTACGCGCCGAGCTCGTCCAGCTTGAACAAGCCGGCTATCGGCCGGGCCGCGCGAACGATCCGCATTACCCGGCCGACCTGCAGGCCGCGTTGACGCGCATTCATGCGAACGATGCGGTGGCGGCCGATACGTCGGCATCCGGTTACGGCAACGATGCCGCCGCCGCGACGCAGTCGGGCAGCCGGCCGGCGACGCGTATTGCCGAACGCTCGATCTACTTCGGCCATTGAACGAACACGCGAACGACGCCGATGGCCGGCGTGCGGTGCGCTTCCCGAATTCCTTTTCTATCGAGGTGAAAAATGAAAACCCAACTGATTGCCGCCCTTCTCGTTGCCGTGTCGGCCGCCGTCGCCGCGCCGGTTTTTGCAAGCGAAAGCACCGTCACCCGTGCGCAGGTGCGTGCGGAACTGGCCGCGTTGCAGCAAGCCGGCTACCAGCCGAATCGCCCCAACGATCCGAACTACCCGGACAATATCCAGGCGGCGCTGAAACGAATTCGGGACGACGGCGCCGTCGCGGCCGATACGCAGACAGCCGGTTACGGCAACGACGCCGGCGGCGCCACGCAGTCCGGCAGCCGAAACACGCTGCGCACCGCCGAGCGCTCGATCTATTTCGGACATTGAGCGCGCTACGGCGAATTCGGTCGCCGAAGCCCCCATATAAAGCGCATGCGATGCAATCGCATGCGCTTTTTTCATGTTGCGCGGATCTGCGTTGACGGTGCTACCTGCCCGGCCCATCCAGGATTATTCTGTGCGGCCCCCATCTTCCACCAAGGAGCCGCCGATGCCGGACGCGATGACCGCAAACACGACAGGCGATGCGCACGTGCTCGACCGGGTCGTCTGGAATGCGCTCACGGGCAGGCAGCGCCGTTTTGTGCTCGGCGACGGCCGTGCGCTGCGGTTCCCGGCGGCCATCGCGCCGTTTGCCGCGATCGACGATACGAGCCCGGCGTCGTTCGACGCACTGCGCATGCTGATCGCTGCACACGGGCCGGCGGCGCTCGTCACGCCGGACGAAATGGAGCCGCCAGCGGGATTGTCGGTGATCCGGCGCGCGACGTTGCTTCAGATGACTTGCGAACGGACGTTCGAGCCGGCCCCCGAATCGGAGCATGTCCCACTCGGCGAAGCCGACGTGCCGGACATGCTCGCGCTGACCGCCGCCGCGCAGCCGGGCCCGTTCGGCCCGCGCACGTTCGAGCTCGGCCACTACATCGGCGTGCGCCGTGACGGCCGGCTGGCCGCGATGGCCGGCGAGCGGATGCAGGTGGACGGATATACCGAGATCAGCGCCGTCTGCGTGGATGCCGCGTTTCGGCGGCAAGGGCTGGCCGCGCGGCTGATCCGGTCGTTGATCGCGACGATCGGTGCGCGTTCGCAAACGCCTTTCCTGCACGTCCTCACGACGAACCAGGTGGCGATCGAGCGCTATCTTGCGCTCGGTTTCGTCGTCCGTCGCGAGATGCACCTGCTGGTGCTGGACGATGCGCGCGCATGACGGCGCAGCCGGCGCGATGCCCGCGTCGGCCGCTTGTCGCGCCTGAGTGTTTTTATGCGTCGGTCGAGCGGATCAGGTTGCCGCGCAGCGTGACGATCGCCTTCTGCACCTTCGCGAACTCGTCCGGCTTCAGCCCGGTCGCTTCGACCAGGTTCATGTCGAGCCCTTTTTCGCGCACGCGGCGGCCGCTTTTCGTCAGGCTGACGAGCACCTGGCGCTCGTCGGACGGATCGCGGTGCCGCTCCAGATAGCCCATTGCCTCGAGCTTCTTCAGGATCGGCGTCAGCGTATTGGATTCGAGGAACAGCTTCTCGCCGAGCTGGCCGACGGTCTGGTTGTCCTGCTCCCACAGCGCGATGATCGTGATGTATTGCGTATACGTAAGGCCGAGCTCGTCGAGGATCGGCTTGTACGCCTTGCCGAACGCGAGGTTCGCCGAGTAAATCGCAAAGCACAGGAACTCGGACAGCTTCGGCGCGGCAGGCGACGGGGTTTCGGTCGGTTTCATGGACTTCCTCCAGCGACACGAACGGTCGCAGACAATCGCATTATATATCGCATGCGATCTTATCGGAAGCATGATAATCGGGGTCGATCGGTTGGCGCGTGGAGCGCTCAGCCCGGCTTGCGGCGCTTGCCGGTTTGCTGACGGCTCACCGACAGCAACGTGCACTGCACCGGATGCGCGATTTCGGTCGCGAGGCCGCCCGCGGCAAACAGCAGGATCATCAGCCAGCGTTTCATGCGTCCTCCACGACCGAAAGGCTCGCGCCATCGGCGACCGTCGCGTCGAGCGCATACGGATCGACGCCGTCGAGGCAACCGAGATTGACGCGCCAGCAGGCCGGATCCTTGCGGGTCTGGTGGAACGGATAGACGCCGCAGCCGCTGCAGAAGTAGTGACGCGCGGTGTGCGTGTTGAAGCGATAGCACGTCAGTGCGTCCTCGCCTTCGATGACTCTCAGATTGGCGGCGGCGAACATCGGGCTCATCAGCGCGCCGCGCCGGCGGCACAGACTGCAGTTGCAGCGAACGGCCGGCGCAATCGCCGTCGTGACTTCGAATTTGACGGCCCCGCAATGGCAGGACCCCTTGAACCAGGTTGCAGACATGATGGACTCCGGAAGAGGTCATGCCTGCTTTATAGCGAACCCGCGCGCGGGCGGTGTATCGCACTGTATCGGTGGTCGGCGCGGATACAGGACATTGCAAATCGGCGGCTCGTGCGGTTTGTCCAGCACGCGTTGTAACCGCTCGATTGCCGTGCGCGTGTTTCATGGGACGGCGTTCGTGCCCGCCGATTGAGCACGACCGTGTGGCCGTCGGCGGCGGTTGCGCCGGCGGCCACGCAACCGGCGTCATGGTTTTCCCGGACCGCCGACGGTGCGGGTGCGCATCGTTTTCGATATGCACCCGCCCGCCACGCAGGCTGCAACGGCCTGCCGCGCGAATCTGGCCACCGCGCGCGCCCCACCCTTTCTGCTCAGGAAAGGAGGCTTGAGACATCCTCAATTATCACGTGCCGCCGATTTGCCCACCATGTGTCGGACGATCGGCGCAGCCCGCATGGCCAGCACTTGCGCGAGCCCGGCGATGCCTGTCGTCGCGTCGCGCGGCCGATACGTTACCCCGGTCGCGAACGGCAGAGCCCGCAACACCGCATATCGATAATCAGGAGACACGATGAACAGCCAATCCCTCGACCTCGACGGCCACGCGGGCAAACCCGCGTCCGCTCGCCCGCTGGCCGCCTCAGCAGGAGCCGGCGCCGGCGTCGACGCAGCGGCCCTCCCCGGCCGCCGCGTCACGCTCGGCGATTTCATGGACGATCTGCCGGTCGGTGCGTTGCATCGATTCGTCGTCTGGGTGATCGGCATCGGGTTGTTCTTCGACATGTACGAGATCTTTCTCGTCAGTACGATCGGCTCCGCGTTGCAGCACGAATACGGGCTGAGCCGGCAAAGCGCCGATTTCAAGCTGTTGCTGGCGTCCGCGTTCATCGGCATGTTCGTCGGCGCGATGTGCCTGGGCAGCCTGGCCGACCGTATCGGCCGGCGCAAGGCGTTCCTGCTCACGCTCGGGTGGTACAGCGCGTTCTCGCTGGTCGGTGCATTTTCGGTGAACGCCGATATGCTCGTGGCCTGCCGTTTCCTGACCGGCATCGGCGTCGGCGCGATCTATCCGGTTGCCGACAGCTTCCTGTCCGAAATCCTGCCGAAGGACAAGCGCGGCCGGCTCGCCGCGTGGGCCTATACGACTTCGTATGTCGCGGTGCCGCTCGTCGGCTTTCTCGCGCTGTGGCTGAACCCGCTGCATGTGGCGGGCGTCGCCGGCTGGCGCATCATTCTCGCGATCGGCAGCCTCGGCGCCGTATACGTGCTGTTCGTCCAGCACCGGCTGCCGGAAAGCCCGCGCTGGCTGCTCGCGCAAGGCCGCACGGCCGAGGCGCACGCGGCGCTGCGGCGCTTTGCGGAAAGCGCCGGCGTGCGCGTGCCCGAACACTTCGCGGAACCGGCCGAGCCGCAGCGGCCGCTCGGGCTCGGCGAGCGCATCGCGCTGCTGCGCCGCCAACCGTATGGCGCGCGCTACCTGATGCTGGCGATCTTTCACCTGTTCCAGGGCTTCGGCTATTACGGATTCGGCACGCTGGCCGGCACGGTCGTGAAAAGCCGCGGTTTCGACGTGACGGACAGCACGCTGTTCATCGCGCTATCGTTCATCGGCTATCCGATCGGGTCGCTGCTGTCGATTCCGCTGCTCAACTGGATCGAGCGCCGCACGCTCGTGATCGTGTCGATCCTGTCGATCGCGGTGTTCGGGCTGTGCTTCGCGTATTCGGGCAATACCGTGCTGATCGTCGGCTTCGGATTCCTGACGACGTGCGCGTCGAACGTGTTCAGCAACGCGTATCACGTGTATCAGGCCGAGATCTTCCCGGCACGCGTACGCTCGACGGCGATCGGGAGCACCTATGCGCTGTCGCGCATCGTCAGCGGCGCGCTGCCGTTCGTGTTGCTGCCGGTGCTCGTCAACTACGGCGCGGGCGCGATGTTCGGCGTGATCTCGGCCGCGCTCGGCGTCGTCGCCGTCACGCTGCGCGTGCTGGGGCCGCTGACCACGCGGCGCAGCCAGGATGAGATCAATCCGGTTTGACGCGGCAGTCGGCACGGCGCGCACGGGCGCATGCCCGTGCGTCGCCGTTTCATCGCACTATCGCACCATCGCATTCACCGCGCCGACATGAAATCGAACAGCTTCGCGACGTCGGTCGTCAGCACCGTGTCGGCCTTCACGCCGACCCACAGCGTGCGCGTTGCCCACGCGTCGTCGAGCTTCACGACACCGAGCCGCGCCGCGCGCTCGCCGGTCACCGCGTCGCGCGGCAGCACGCCGATGCCGAGGCCGGCCTCGATCATCCGGCTCACGCCGTCGAAATTCGATACCTGGATCCGCAGCTTCAGCGAGCGCTCGGCCGCGAACGCGGCGTCGGTCATCCGCGCGAGCAGCGAGCTGCCGTCGCTCAAGCCTACGTAGTCCTCGTCGAGCGTATCCGCGAAGCGGATGCTGTCGCGCGCGGCGAACCGGTGCGTGCGCGGCACGAGCAGCACGAGCTCGTCGCGCCGGTACAGCCGCCGGTCGATGCCGGGCGCCGGCACGTTGTCGGCGAATACGCCGAGATCGGCCTTGCCCGACGCGAGCGCGTCGACGATCTCGTGGCTCAGCCGCTCCTCGAGACTGACCTTGATGCCGGGGTGGTCGGTGAGGAACGCGGCAAGATCGGCGGGCAGGAACTGCACGATCGCCGATGTGTTGGTCCACACGTGGATGTGGCCGCGCACGCCGGCGACGTAGTCGCTCATCTCGTGCGCCATCCGGTTCACCTGCTCGATCACCTTCGCCGCATGATCGAGCAGCGCGCGGCCCGCGGGCGTCAGCTCGACGCCGCGCGCATGCCGGACGAACAGCGCGCTGCCGGTCACGCTTTCGAGTTCGGCGATGCGCTTGCTGACCGCGGACAGCGTGAGCTGGCCGTGTTCGGCCGCCTTCGTCAGGCTGCCGTGCTCGGCGACGAGCGCGAACACGCGCAGCGACTGCAGATCGAAATGAAGCGGGTTCACCATGTCATGGAATCCTGGAAGGCCGTGCCGGGGTATGCCGTCAGCGCGCCGGCCTGACGCCGATCATACGCCGGGCCGTGCACGTGCGATATGGCGGGATATGGCCCGGCTAGGTGTGAAGCTTCAATAGGTTGTATCGATGGTTCATCCGGACTGAGTCTGGGAGACTGGAAGTCGCCAAACACCCAACCTTCCAGGAACCCAGCCGGATGAACACCCATAAGAATGCCCGAC